>DUSG01000192.1 GCA_012842725.1 Clostridiales bacterium | reverse complement strand
GAAGATGTTGAAGGTGCAGTATTCTCAACATTCTTTGCAACTGAAAAACCAATAACACCAGAATCAGAAAAGTTCCTTGAAGCATATAGAAAAGAATATAATAAAGAACCAGCAGCCGTTACAGCTTTAGGTTACGATGCATATATCTTGATACTTGATGCTATCAAGAGAGCCGGCAGTGCTGATCCTGTAGCTATTAGAGATGCATTGGCTGAGACAAAAGACTTTATGGGCGCAGCAGGAGTTATAACTCTCGATGAAAATGGAGACGCAGTAAAAGATGCAGTTATAAAGGTTGTACAGAATGGTAAGTTCACATATTTAGATACAGTTAAACCTCAATAAAAATAAATGAGCTTTAAAAGAATAACAAATTATAATGACATCCGCTACTGATAAGCGGATGTCATTATTTTATGCCAATGTTGAATAAAAATTGATAAATAATGGAAGATATATATAAAAATATTTGTACCATTATAATTATAAATTGATAAAGTCGGATTAAGTTGAATAAATGGTTTTATTAAGATAAAATTATTAATGTTGCATAAAATAGTACGCATAAGGGGTATACATATGACAGGTATAATTGTATTAAGTCTCGCTATGATTGCAAAACTATTGTACTTTAATAAGTTAATAGGCGGTAAAGTAAGCAGTGTTATTGAACTCATCATATCTTTATTTGGAGCTTTTATGATACTTCATTTCTTGACTCCCTTACTTAAAAAAAAGCGTAGAATTATATATCTCATTTTTATAAATATCATAATCACTTTCCTTATATTATCCAATTTACTCTTTTACAGATACTTTAATGATATTATTACATTGCCTATCATAACCCAGATTAGCATGGTAGGTTCTGTTTACAGCAGTGTTTTGAATTTGATTCACTTTTCAGATGTATTGTTTATAGCTGACTCTTTGTTTTATGTACCATTATTTAAAAATATAAGAAAAGAAACACAATATAAAACGGGGATAAAAAATATAAGTATTGGAATTTCAGTTGGACTTCTGATAACGGGTTTTTTACTATCATATTATGGTGTATATCTTTTGGATAAAAAACAACCTAAAATATTGACTACATTTTATGATAAATCCTATATCGTTCATCATATAGGATTGATTAATTATCACGCAATAGATGCATTTAAGTTTATAAAAGAAGAGGTTGGAAGAAATAAATCATTAATGGAAGATGAAATAATTAAAATAAAGGATTGGTTCAAACAGAAAAAATTATCTGCTCCTGATAATCCTAAATATTTTGGTGTTGGAAAAGGAAAGAATGTCATAATGGTACAGGTTGAAGCTTTACAGGAATTTGTCATAAAAAGAAAAATAAATGATATGGAAATAACACCAAATCTTAATAAATTAATAAAAAAGAGTATATACTTTAAAAACTTTTACTGTGAAACCGGGGCAGGAGGTACATCAGATGCAGAATTTCTGGCAAATACGTCCCTTTATCCGATTAAAACCGGTGCAGTATATATGAAATATCCGGGAAATTATTATTATTCTTTAGCCAAAGTTTTAAAGGAACAGGGATATAGTACTTTTGCCATGCATGCTTACAAACCTGGTTTTTGGAATAGAAGCGTCATGTATCCTAGTTTAGGTTTTGATGAATATCTAAATAGAAATCATTATGTACATGATGAAATCATAGGAATGGGCTTAAGCGATAAGTCTTTCTTCCGTCAGTCTATAGATTATCTGAAAAAAACCAGGAAACCTTACTATGCATTTATGATAACGCTTACAAGTCATTATCCTTATGACAATACTAAACCATATAATAATGCGTTAAATGTTGGAAAACTAAAAGGCACTTTTTTAGGCAATTATCTTGAAGCGATTCATTATGCTGACCAAGCCCTTGGATATCTGATTAATAGATTGGAAGAAGAAGGTTTATTGGATGATACTGTTCTTGTAATATATGGAGACCATTATGCTATTTCAAAAGACAGAAAGGATGAGTTAGCTGACTTCTTGGGTATAGGAAATATGGATAACTATATGTGGGTTAAATTTCAGAAAATGCCTCTTATAATACATTTGCCCGGAGATGAAGGAGCAGGCGTTGAAAACATAGCCTGTGGAGGGCTTGATATTATGCCAACTTTGTTAAATATCATGGGTATAGATGGAAGAAATATTCCTATGATGGGCAGAGATCTTTTAAATAGCCAAGAGGGTATGGCTGTTATGAGAAATGGGTATTTTATTAATGATAATTATCTATGTCTTACTTCTGACGGAGTAGCATACGATATAAAAACAGGAGAAACTTATCCCATTGAAAGCTTAAGGGATAAAATAGACAATGCATTTATGGAATTAGATATTTCCCAGAAGATAATAGAAAATAATCTGATTGAGGAGATAAGCAGTTATTTGGTGGGAATTGATTGATGGAGGCCTGCATTGCAGGTCTTTAAGCTTTTTTATTGAATATATAGTTAATTGATTTTGAATTAAAAGGTGATGACAGATGAATGTATTGATAGTAGACGATGAGAAATCTATTGTAAAAGGTCTAAAGCATAGCCTTGAGCAGCAGGGTTATAATGTATTTGCAGCATATAACGGAGCTGAGGCTTTAGAGTATCTTGAGAAAAATATAATAGACTTTATTATACTGGATCTTATGCTTCCTGATACAGATGGTATGATGTTATGTAAGAGAATAAGGCAAAAGTTTGATATACCTATTCTAATGCTGAGTGCAAAAGATGGAGATTACGACAAGATTCTTGGTTTTGAATTCGGGGCAGATGATTATATGACCAAGCCTTTTAATACATTGGAGCTTATTGCAAGAATGAAAGCTATAATTAGGAGAACTGATAGAAAATCTGATGATAAGTCAATTGTTAGAGATGACCTGGTTATCAATCGAAATGAGCGAAAGGTATATTTAAGGGGAGAAGAAGTTAAACTCACTGCAAAAGAATTTGATGTACTTTATTTGCTTGCCAGTAATCCTGGCCGAGTATTTACGAGAGAAGATATATACAGTATGGTATGGAAAGAAGAAGCATATGATGTAAGAACCATAGATGTACACATTAAAAATATAAGAGATAAGATTGAAGATAAAAATCACCATAAATATATAATGACAAAGTGGGGAGTTGGTTATTATTTCAATAAGAACTAAGATGCTATTGATATACAGCGTTATAATAATTGTCACCTTTACCTTTTTTGGCATGACAGTTATTAAGAATTATCAAGGTATAGTAGTAAGAAATGAAGAGATTAGATTGTTTCAGATTGCCAATATAGTAGCTGACACATATAGGACCAATAAAGAAGATGTTATCTTAATAAATACAATGGTAAATAGTTATGGGAAGCAAGCTAATGCCAGAATTCTTATATTAGATTCAAATAAAAAGGTTATTGTTGACAATTTTAATACATATATTGATGAAATTATTGATAATGAAGAAATTCGAAGTGCTTTAGGAGGAACGGCTAAATCAGGTACATATATTTTGGAAGGGAGAAATATATTACAGCTATCAGTTCCTATAACAAACTACAATGAAAATAAAAGAGAGATTGGAGGTGCGGTACTGATATCTGCTTCCTTGGAAGAAGAATTTTCAGACATAAAAAATCTGCGAAACATGTTTATAAAATTATCGGCATTATCAATATCAGTAGCCTTATTGCTCACAATTATTGCAGCAAACAGCCTGACCAAACCTTTAAGGAGATTGAATGATGCAGTCGAAAGATTGTCATCAGGTGAATTAGGGTATAAAGTACAGAAAAGAGGAAGCGGAGAAATAAGAAAGCTTATAGATTCATTTAATGAGATGAGCGGAAAACTGAGAAAAATAGAGAATAATAGAAAAAGATTTATAAACAATATATCGCATGAACTGAAAACACCTCTGACGTCTATAAGAGCATTAATAGATTCATTGACTATAGGAGAAAGCGATATAGGAACATATAAAGAATATTTAGAGGATATCAAAGAAGAAGCCGTTAGAATGGAACAATTAGTAAATTATTTGCTTAATTCAATAAAATTGGAAGATATAAACTTAGACTTAAAAGTTGAAGATTTAAAAGATACATTGGAAGATACTATTAAATTGGTAAAACCTTATGCAGAAAAACATGGTGTTACTATTATTGCAAATAAAATAGAAAGTTTGAATATTAAATTCGATAAGAACAAAATTAAGGAAGTAATGCTGAACTTATTCGATAATGCAGTGAAGTACAGAGATCCGGATAAGAAAAGGAATTATATAAATGTTGGTATTGAAAGAAATAGCAAGGAAGCAAGATTAATAATAGAAGACAACGGATTAGGTATAAGAAATGATGATTTATCGGATATATTCAACAGAGGATTTAGAGTACTTGATTCAGGTATAAGCACTGATACATATAATGAAAGCCATGGCCTAGGACTCTCTATTGTGAAAAACATCATTGAAAAGCATGGTTGGGAAATATCGGTAGAAAGCACATATGGTATGGGAAGCAGATTTATTATTAAAATACCTATTCGGCATATTTAAAGATTTATTAGATTTTCTTAATACTTTCTTAATAATCATTAATTTTATATTAACAATCGTATTATATAATGCTGTTAGATAAATAATGAGGGGAGGAGATAATCTATGAAAAAATTTATTTCTATGTTGCTGGTTGTATTGATTATCCTTACTTTATCTGCATGTGCAAAACCGGCAAAAGAGTCTGCAGATATAGAAGAGCCAAAAGGTAAAGATGTGATAGTGGAACCGGAGCCTAAGACCGATGAAAAGGAAGTGACTTTATATTTTGTAAATAAAAAGTATATCGAAACTGGAGATGAAAAACTAGAAAAACTGATTGCAGAAAAAAGGACAGTCAGATATGGGAATATGTCTTTGGAAGAGGCAGTAGTGAGGGAATTGATGAAAGGACCTGAAAATCAAGAACTTAGTACCGAGATTCCAGCCAGTGCAAAACTTATAAATGTGGAAGTTGCCGATGGTACGGCTTTTGTGAATTTTGCCCAAGAAGGTCTGTATGGTGGCTCATTGCAGGAAATATTTACAATAATGCAGATAACATGGACTTTTGGTGAACTGGGAAATATAAAAAAGACACAATTCCTGATAGATGGAAATAAGGCAGAAACTTTAATGGGACATATAGGAATATTTGAACCCTTTGAAGGAAGATTTGAAATGATAAATGATGTATAAGGTAGCGGATATGCCGCTACCTCAGTTTGTAGACAAATATGGTTTCACCAATTGGTAGAAACCATATTTTTTCATGAAATAATGGATTTTTCCAATTAAAATACGATGTTTGGGTCCGGTTTTACCAGACTTCCACATCCAATTT
>DUSG01000191.1 GCA_012842725.1 Clostridiales bacterium | reverse complement strand
GCACGACCTTATGCCTTCAGCTGATAATTCCATAGGTATCTAACTTTATGTTTATGATAAAAGGCCATAGGTTCGTGCAAAACCCTGTGGCTTTTATTTGTTGGTGGAATTTCCAAAACCTATATGTTTTTAAGCCACAATGATTTTCATCTGTGGCTTTTTGCTTCTTTTGACAAATACGGAAGAGTGGTGATTTGCTTGAAAAATTTTAAACTGTTATGGGACTTTATGAAAGGAAATAGATTATTATATCTGGCTTCAATACTCAGCATCGGATTGGCAACAATGTTTTCGTTTTTATCACCTTTGGTTATCAGCTATGTCATTGACACTGTTATAGGCGGTGTTGAAACTGATGTGCCGGTATGGGCGGCAAAAATAATCGATTCAGTAGGCGGCGTTGAAACATTAAGGGATAAAATATGGTTATGCAGTATCGCAATAATACTTTTATCTGCCATAAACGGTATATTTACTTATTACAAAGGTAAATGGTCGGCAATAGCTTCGGAAGCTACGGCAAAGAAGATGAAGGATGCATTGTATGACAGGCTTCAAAATGTCACTTACGATTATCATAACAAAGCAGAGACGGGAGACTTGATTCAAAGATGTACATCTGATGTTGATACAGTGAGAAGATTTTTGTTCATGCAGTTTGTAGAAGTGGGTAGAGCTGTATTCATGCTGGTTCTTGCCATGTCTATAATGTTTTCTATGGACATAATGATGGCTGTTGTTGCAATGTCCATAATACCTGCAATATTCCTATTCTCTTCACTTTATTACCTTAAGGTAAAGGATTCTTTTTTGGAATGTGACGAGTCCGAGGGTAAACTGACAACGGTTTTGCAGGAAAATCTGACAGGCATGAGAGTGGTAAGAGCCTTTGCAAGGCAGCTTTATGAAAGGGAAAAATTTGATGAGATAAATACGGATTTCAGGGAAAAGGTTACCCATTTGATAAAGCTTTTATCCTGGTACTGGTCTATTTCTGATTTGTTATCAATGTCTCAGATGTGTATTTTGTTGGTATTTGGTATTTACAGGGCTATAGAGGGAAGTATCACTTTGGGAAACCTGGTGGTTTTTATCACTTATGAAGGTATGCTTTTATGGCCTGTAAGGCAGATGGGAAGGATTCTTACGGATATGGGAAAAACTTCTGTAGCCTTGGGCAGAATAAAAGAGATATTAGACCAACCATTGGATGAAGATGAGAAAGAAGGATTAAAGCCCGAAATAAAAGGCAATATAGAGTTCAGCCATGTGTATTTCAGTTACGATGATGAAAAAGAAGTTCTCAAGGACATAACCTTCAGCGTAAAGAAAGGACAAACCGTTGCCATATTAGGACCTACAGGTTCAGGGAAATCTTCATTGATGCATCTTCTTCACAGATTATATGACTATGACAGGGGTTCTATCAAATTGGACGGCGTGGAACTGAGGGATATAGACAAGAAATGGTTAAGACAGCATATTGGAATAGTGTTGCAGGAACCTTTCCTGTTTTCAAAGACCATAAAAGAAAACCTGAAGATGGCCAAGAAAGGCGTTAATGAAGAAAGAATATATCAATCTACCAAAATAGCTCAGGTTCATGATGTGATAACCGGTTTTGAAAAGGGTTACGATACGATGGTAGGCGAAAGAGGTGTAACTCTTTCCGGTGGGCAAAAGCAGAGGTTGGCCATTGCCAGGGCTTTAATAAAGGATACACCCATACTGATTTTTGATGATTCTTTAAGTGCTGTGGATGCGGAAACAGATGCCTCCATAAGAGCTGCTTTAAGGGAAAGAAGGAAAGGTGTAACTACTTTCATAATTTCCCATAGGATAAATACCCTTATGGAGGCGGATATTATTCTTGTCATGGAAGATGGACGGATCGTGGATATGGGTGACCATAAAACTTTGATATCCAGACCGGGACTTTACAGAAGAATATGGGAAATACAGAGCACAAAAGAGGATTTAATGACGGATACTGCTTGATTGGCAGATGCTTAATTTGATTGCAGGAGGTAAATATATGACCACCTATCAGGAACAGGATTACAACAAAGGGTTTGATTTTACTCTTTGGAGGAAATTGTTTAAATATATAGCACCTTATAAGAAAAATGTAATATGGCTTGCTGTGATTATGACCGGGATAGCAGGTATAGACGTAATTTTTCCCCTTATGACCAGATATGCCATAGATAACTTTGTAGCTAAAGGAAGTGTAGAAGGCCTTTGGGGCTTTGCTGCAGTTTATGGTCTGTTGGTATTGATTCAGTCCCTCAATGTAAAATTTATGGCCATAAACTCGGGAAGAATAGAAACCGGAGTAGTGTATGACATAAGGAGAGAAGGTTTTGATAATCTTCAGAAGCTATCCTTTTCCTATTATGACAAAACTCCGGTAGGATGGATGATGGCAAGGATGACTTCTGATGCCCAAAGACTGGGAGATACGATAGCATGGGGTATGATCGACCTGGTATGGGGCTTTGTGATGATGGTCGGCATCGCTGTAGTGATGTTGTTTACTAATTTTAAGCTGGCACTGATAAGCCTTTCGGTAGTTCCTTTACTGGTTCTGATAAGTGCATATTTTCAACAGATAATATTGAAGGCCCAGAGGAAAGTAAGAAAAGCAAATTCTAAGATTACGGCAGCCTTTAATGAAGGAATAATGGGAGCTCAGACCACCAAGACATTGGTGAGGGAAGAGGAGAACCTCATAGAGTTTAAAGGTTTGACTCAGGAAATGTATGAAGTATCTTTGAAAGCTGCCATGTATTCTGCACTATATCTGCCTTTGGCGGTTTCTCTGGGAAGCATAGGAACAGGGCTAGCCATATGGTATGGAGGTAATGCAGTAATGCTGGAGAGAATAAGCTATGGAACTCTAGTGCTTTTTATATCCTATACCATACAATTTTTTGAACCGGTAAGGGATTTGGCAAGGATACTAAGCGAATTTCAAGCTTCTCAGGCTTCGGCAGAGAGGGTATTGACTCTGATAGATACAAAACCGGAAATAAATGATACATCGGAGGTAATAGAGAAATACGGAGATGTTTTCAGTCCTAAGAAAGAAAACTGGCCTCAAATAAAAGGAAATATAGAATTCAGGAACGTAAGTTTTTCGTATAAAGACGGGGAAAATGTCCTGGAGAATTTTAACCTCAGCGTTAAAGCAGGACAGAGTATAGCGCTGGTAGGGGAAACAGGCTCGGGCAAAAGTACCATTGTGAATCTGCTGTGCAGATTTTATGAGCCGGATGAAGGAGAAATACTGATAGATGGAGTAGATTACAGGAAAAGGTCTCAGGTCTGGCTTCAGTCAAATCTGGGTTATGTGCTGCAGAATCCTCATCTGTTCAGCGGTACTATAAAGGAAAATATAAGATATGGCAAATTGGATGCCACCGATGAAGAAATCATAAATGCAGCAAAATTGGTAAATGCCCACGATTCTATAATGAGGCTTCCGAAAGGATATGATACTGAAGTGGGAGAAGGCGGAAGCAGGCTATCTACAGGAGAGAAGCAGCTAATATCCTTTGCCAGGGCAGTATTGGCAAACCCCAGAATCTTTATATTGGATGAAGCTACATCTTCCGTGGATACGGAAACGGAAAAGGTCATCCAGGACACTATACAGAAGGTTTTAAGAGGAAGAACCAGCTTTATAATAGCTCATAGGCTCTCAACCGTAAGGTCGGTGGATAGAATACTTGTAATAAGCGACGGTAAGATAGTGGAAGATGGGAACCACAATAAGCTTATGAAAGAAAGGGGCTATTATTACAGGCTTTATACAAATCAGTTTTTGCAACAGCAAGAAAATGAGATTCTTGGCAGAACTAATTAAAAATAGAGAATGACAGCGTAATGCTGTCATTCTTTATTTTCCCCCTCATATGATTCTTTATGATCAAGTTCTATATATCTTCTGGCACCTTGATATTTTTCTGTATATGTGCTTAAATCACTGATCACAACCTTCTTTTTAACTGAACTGGCGTGGATAAATTTGTCATTTCCTATGTATATCCCCACATGTCCTATGTTTTTGCCGTTTGAGGAGAAGAAAACCAGATCTCCTGGTTTCAGATCCTCTTTAGCTACGGGGGTGCCTTTTTTAAACTGCTGACTTGCAGTTCTATCCAGATTTATACCATAGTTCTTCATAATATAAGTAGTTAATCCTGAGCAATCAAAAGCCTGTCCCGAAGATGCACCATAGACATAAGGTTTTCCAAGAAAACTTCTGGTGAAATCCACAAATGCACGGCTGCTTATTAAATTTGTGTTCTTTTCCTCTTCTTCTTCTTTTTCTTTTATATATTGAATCTGCCTTATTCTAGTCTCAATATAATTTATGGTTTGACTACCGGCTATCCCGTCCACTTTAAGCCCATTATCTTCCTGAAATTTTCTTACTGCGGCTTCTGTTATATCGCCATAGTAATCAGTGTATTTATGATAATCAAAGTATCCTAGCATATCCAGCTTTTGCTGGAGTTCTGTTATATCGGGATGAGTCATGCCCGGTCTCAGGGTAATGTCCCCTAAGTCAGCATAAGCGACCATACCTAAACAGAAAGCAAATAATGTGACAATTGGAATCAACTTTTTCAAATAAATGCCTCCCTTACGAGGTTTGACAATTGTAACACATTTGTAATAATTATATACAATGTCCAAAATAAAAGCAATAAAAATGTCCTTAAATGATTACAATTGGTAATCTCATATGGGTAATTGGCATAATCAAAATTTTTAATGAGTCCAATTTATATCAAAGGACAACTCCTATTATTTCCCTTACTATATCATATACAGAAGTTCCTGAAGTGTTAACTTTCAGACAAAATAAAATTGATATAAAAAGTATAATTTTCTATCTACTGTAAACTATAAAAATGATTATAAAGTAAGGGGAGATTTTTATGGGAAAGAACAGAGATACCATACCATATTGGCTTGATACAACAGAAGATACGGATTATCCAAAGTTGATGGAAGACATTGAAGTTGATGCTGCCATTGTAGGAGGTGGCTTGGCAGGAATAACTACTGCCCATTTGCTGAAAAAAGAAGG
>DUSG01000190.1 GCA_012842725.1 Clostridiales bacterium | reverse complement strand
GGATTAGGAGATGTAGGCGGCATATTACTGACGGGATTAAGACTCCTGGGAGGAGATATTGTTGAAAAAATAGGCATATATGACATCAATTCCAATAAAGTAGAGAGATGGCTTATGGAATCAGGACAAATACTGTATCCTGATGAGAATTCAGTGCTGCCTGAAGTTGTATACGCAGATAAATCCAGTTTGTTTGATTGCGATATGTTTGTTTTTGCAGTCAGCGCAGGAGTTCCCCCTCTCTCAGGCACCCAATCCGATGTTCGTATGGCGCAATACGAAGCCAATGGCAAAATAATAAGTGAATATGCAAGAATAGCAAGGCAGAAGAAATTCAAAGGCATATTTGCCGTAGTATCTGATCCTGTAGATTTGCTATGCAAAAAAGCCTTTATTGAAAGCAATAGAGACTCCAAAGGAGTAATTGATTATGAAGGCCTCGGGCCGGAACAAATCCGGGGTTACGGCCTTGGAGTGATGAGAGCAAGAGCAGCTTATCACGCAAGAAAAATGGGCTTAGAACATAGCTTTGAGAAATACGGAAGAGCCTATGGCCCTCACGGTAAAGGCCTTGTTATAGCTGACAACATAGAATGTTATGACAACAACACTTCCATTATGCTTACAGATAAAGCATTAAACTCAAATATGGAAGTTCGAAGTGTTGGTTTCAAGCCATATGTTGCACCTGCATTATCTTCCGGAGCGCTGTCCATATTAGCAACCATAAGAGGCCAATGGCATTACAGTGCCGTATATTTGGGCGGAGTATACTTTGGCTGCCGCAACAGGCTTAATGAAAGCGGCACGGAATTGGAAAGGCTCAATATGCCTACTGATCTATTTGAAAGAATAAAGGAATCTTATAATTATTTGGGTGGTATGGAATAATGAAAACTTATATAGTTGCTTCTGATATTAGATCCCCTATGCTGGATAAGATGATACACTATGCCTTGGGAAATAATGATGCGGAATTCATCACTAATGCAGAAACTCTGCCTGATCTTAGAAACTCAAAAATCATATTTGCAGTAGAATTGGACGAAGCTGGATTCTATAATTCCATTGCACAAATCATATCAAAGCTTAAAGCCAGGGGAAACACCAGCATGCAATCATCTGAAGCAATACTCCTCATTCATAGCCCCAGCGAGTTAAACACTAAATGGGCTGCTCAAAATATCATCTTACAGTGCAACATGCTCGGATGTTCATTTATGGGGCATCCGGTAGTGGAAGCCACAGGGAATCTGCTAAACTTCAAAACCTGGCAAAAAACTCTGCATTATTCGTTAGAAGAAATATGTCTAATATTGTGTCAAAGATTGGGACAGAGGTTTTTTAATGACAAACAACCTATCTATGAAAACCCAAAAATGTTAGTACTCCACGCAAGTTCAAAATCTACCTCAAATACATTAGCCCTATGGAATATGATAAAACAATACCTTTCTGACAAATGGACCATAACGGAGCAGCATGTGGAAAACGGCCATGTGAAGGATTGTGCCGGCTGCTCATTTAACACCTGCATACATTTCGGCAAGCAGAAAAGCTGCTTCTATGGAGGAGTAATGGTAGAAGAGATTTATCCTGCAATAGAGAAAGCAGATTCAATAATGTGGATCTGTCCAAATTACAACGACTCTGTGTCAGCAAACATTATGGCGGTTATAAACAGAATAACTGCCCTATACAGGCAGTTAAGCTTCTATGACAAATATATATTTTCGGTGATTGTTTCAGGCAATTCAGGAAGCGATTCTGTAGCAAGGCAGTTAATTGGAGCATTAAATATAAACAAAGGTTTCAGATTGCCCCCATACTTTGCCATCATGTCAACGGCAAACGATCCTGGTTCCATATATAAAGTGCCTGAAATAGAAACTATGGCACAAAAATATGCCTTAGAAGTAATAGAATCTATCAGGATATAAGTTCCTTTATAACCCTCAGAAAATTTCCATGAGTTATTTTCTCTATGTCTGATGCGCTATAGCCTCTTGCCTTCAATCCTTCCAATACATCAGCAGCATATGTTACGTTTTTCAATCCTACAACATCACGGCTTATATCCTCATCGTCTCCCAAGGAACCGTCACTTAGAAAATCACAGAAATCAAAACCTATACCTACAGCATCCAATCCTGCAACCTTTACAAAATGCTCAACATGGTCCAAGTAACAATTTATGCTCGGTTTATCCTTATGTAAAAATTCACCGCATGCATTTACTCCTATAACACCGCCGGATTTGGCTATGGCTTTAGCCTGTTCATCGGTTATATTTCTTCTATGGTGCAGTAAAGCTTTTGAATTTGAATGGGAAGCGATTATAGGCTTTTTCCAGACTTCCATCACATCCCAGAAACTTTTCTCATTAAGGTGAGATACATCTAATATCATTCCCAATTTATCCATAATTTTTATAACCTTCTCGCCTGTAGGCGTCAATCCTTTGGAATTATCTTCTACTGCTGCACCAGCTGCCAGATGGTTTTCTTCATTCCATGTGAGACTGGCATGCCTGAAACCTAATTCATACAGAGTATATATCTGTTCTGCATTATCTTCAATACCGCTTAATCCTTCAATGCCCATTAAAACAAAAAATTGACCATCCCTTATTGCTTCTTCTATATCTTTTTTGCTTTTCACAAAACAGATTGGGGCTTTTTTCTCTTTGAGATAGTTTATCTCCTCCATCACTCCACCAACTTCTTTCCAAAAATAACGAACCGGATCTACTTTTTCATCTGTCCTTGTATAAACAACAAAAATGCTTCCAGATATTTTTCCTTTTTGAAGTTTAGGGTAATGAGTTTCCATGAAATAATCCCCATTGCCCTTCCTTCTTTCTTCAACAGATTTCATCCAAATATCCGAGTGGGCATCAAATATGTACATGTTATACCTCCTTCCAGCTTATATCTCTATCATAAAACAATTTCCCTAATATTTAAAGCAACAAAATAAAAGACTTCCGATGGAAGTCT
>DUSG01000189.1 GCA_012842725.1 Clostridiales bacterium | reverse complement strand
TAAGGGGGTATATCAATGCATTTTGAGAATTACGGAAGAAAAGCATCTCTTCAGGTGGTTACGGTTTTGATGTTGGCAGTTTCAATTATCATGTCAGCCATTATACCCGTTTATGCGGATGAAAATAAAATAACTATACCAAAAGAAATTACAATTGTATTAACAATGGACAGCCCTTACATGACAGTGGACGGGATTCAAAAGGAAATAGTGGAAGGGGAGAATGTTAAACCGGTTAACCTAAACGGACACACGCTTATCCCCATCAAAGGTATTATTGAGGCCTTTGGAGGAAAGGTTGATTGGTACGAGAAGAATAAACAGATTTCCTGTACGCTGGACGGTCAAAGAGTTTCAGTTTATATTGGGAGTACATGGATTTCATCGCATAAGCTAAACAGATATGAATTTTCTCCGGTAAAAAATATGGGAGTCGCACCGCAAATCATCGATTCTCATATTATGGTCCCCTTGCGTCCTGTGCTCGAGAATCTTGGATGTACTGTAGAATGGAATGAAAGAGACAATACCATTATAATCAGAAAGCCATATTCATTGCAAAACCTACTTAATGCGATTGAAGGTTTGAAAAAAGAAGCGGAACTGCTTGAAGAAACTAATATTGAACGGTGGAGGTTAATTAATGAAGCTGTTGTTGAAGGTTGCGACGAAGGGTTGAGACAGCCAGCTGAAAATTCTGTTAAGTGGAAACTTTTATGGTATAAAGGGCAGGCGCTTATCAACATTGGAAGGTATGATGAGGCAATCGAAGCACTTGAAATAGTCTCAGAAGAGGTGGCAAATAATAAGGATTCCAGTTGGGATATGGTGCATTATGATTTGGCAAGGGCATATATGCTTGCAGGGGGGCAGTGGGAAAAAGCCTCAAAAGTTCTAGCGGAAAGAGGTTTCAGTTCTCTGGAAAAGCTTCAAAATGACAAGCTCTTTGATTTGGTGAGGGAAACAGATGAATATCGGAATCTGTTCAGAGTATATGTCAAGATCGACGGCTGGCCGCAATTTTCAGTAGTACCACAATATAAAAACGGTAAGCTCTTGGCTTCTCTGGAAGATACAGCAATACCATTAGGTGCGGAAGTGGAATTTGATGAAGCTTCGAAAAAATTAACTATATCAAAGTTGGGCAAGGTTGTTGAAATGCAAATAGGTTCAAGAATGGCAAAGGTTAATGGAAGGAAAGTAGATATGGGCGCTTCTCCTATTCTGCTGGATGAATATTATAATCCGGAAATAACGGAGGTTCCAGAGTTTATTCTGAGAGGCCGTACTCTGGAAGAGTACAAGAGAGATATGTATATTTTGATTCCTTTGGAATTTTTGGCTGAGTTTCTAGGACAGAAGGTGACATGGAACGACAAAGGGGATGAAGTAAATATAACAGAGGATTTAAGCAGGATCAGATATTCAGAGGACCAGATGATATGGGTAAACTCTACATACCTGCATGTCAGTGTATATGAAAAAGGTCCTGTGGTATACGAACTGATTGGTGGTGTGGGTCGACGTGACGCAGCAACAATCCTTAGTGCGAAGAATGTCTTGGCTCGAAGCTGGGGGATTTATGACAGGGATGATTTTTTTATTATGATCGACTGGCTGAAAACAGCAGGTCATAATAGTGTTTATAATATTTATAAAAATAAGGGTGATTACATTTTAACCAAATACAAGGACAAGCTTGAAGGAAAGGGGCTTATTGGTTGGGATTACATCAGGCTTATCAGATTGTCGGGACTTGCCTATATTTCCGGTTACATAACTTTAGAGGAATCTTATGATATAGCCATTGAAGCTGCAAAGGTGATTCAGAAAACATATTCTTCATGGGATGAGGCTACCGAAAGCTATATTATAGGATATGGCTTCTGGTCAGGTGAAGATCCCGATGATACATCAACTGTTACAGGAGAAATGGAAAAAATCCGCAAGGAATTGCTTATGATTAAAAGTGTTCCATGGAATACACTACCATGGAATCTGCCATTAGATCCTAAATAATACTATTATCATACAATCCTTATACAAAAAGGAAGTAGAGGTATATTAATTACAAATCATAAATAAGAAGCCTTTCTTATAATACATAGGAAAGCATAATTCTCCTAAATATAAGCTTTCCGAAATGGATTTCAAGAAAGGCTTCCTTAATTCTTAACTATTTATTAAATTAATTCTATAGAAAATCTATAATAACCTTTAGATTTTAACAGATAATTTTCAAATTACACTTTTGATATGCGAAGATGCCTTACTATATGATGAGCTTCAAGTTCTTCTCGTTTAATCATTTCATATACAGTACCTTTTGTTATCTTTAGTTTTTGTGCAATCTTCTCTGGCGTATATAAAATATCTTCGTTCAATTTTCATACCTGCCTTGCTATTTTGTAAAAATATTCTTTAACATGCTATAGTGAAATATAAGGCATAAATTGACACCCTAATTGAAGTAGGTTATACTCACTTTAGTTGTTTTTAATCAGTAATAATTTGATATAATATGTTTTAATTAGTGTTAAGTAATAGTTAGTATTTTATTAGGTTTCAAAATCAAATTTTAAATAAATAAAATCTAAGAATATAAAGGAGCAAAAATGAAAAAAACTATGAGTTTGATTATGATCATTTGTTTAGTGTTTCTCTTAGTAAGTTGCAGTAACAATTCTTCTTCTAACGAATCAACAATTACTGTCGCAGCTGCAGCAAGTCTGAAGAATTGTTTAGATGGCAAATTGATACCGATGTTTCAAGAAAAATATCCAAATATAAAAATTAAAGCAACGTATGACAGCTCCGGAAAACTGCAAACACAAATTGAAGAAGGTGCTGATATAGATGTATTTATATCTGCAGCAATGAAACAGATGAATGCCTTGGATGAGAAAGGTTTAATTGCTAAAGATTCTATTATCCAACTTATGGAAAACAAAATTGTGCTTATTGTTCCGGAAAATAATACAAAGAAAATAAGCAAGTTTGAAGATATCTTAAAAGCTGATATAATAGCTATTGGAGATCCGGAGAGCGTTCCGGCAGGGCAGTATGCCAGAGAAGCTTTGACAAACCTAGGAATTTGGGAAGAAGTATTGAAAAAAGCAAGCTTGGGAACAAATGTTACAGAAGTATTGAATTGGGTTGCAGAAGGTAGTGCTGATGCAGGAATAGTCTACTCAACAGATGCAGCTTTTACTGAAAAAGTGAAAGTTGTAGCTGAAGCACCGGAAGGAAGCGTTTCTAAAGTAATTTATCCTGTAGGTATAATCAAGACTAGTAAAAATCAAGATTTAGCGAAAAAATTCATAGATTTTTTGCAATCTGATGAAGCGAAGGAAATATTTGAATCATTTGGTTTTGCAACAAACTAGGAGGAGATCATAATATGCAGATTTCACCTATAATAATCTCCATGAAAACTGCATCTGCAGCCATTGTCTTAACATTTATGTTAGGGATTTTTGTTGCAAGATGGGTTGTGGAAATGAAATCAGAAAGGGCAAAAATGGTTTTGGACGGTATATTTACATTACCCTTGGTTTTGCCACCAACAGTTATGGGTTTCCTACTGCTTATTGTTTTAGGTGTCAACAGGCCTGTAGGAAAGTTTTTGCTGCAATTTCTTGGTATAAAAATCGTTTTCTCATGGACAGCAACCGTAATAGCTGCTGTTGTAATTTCATTTCCTCTTATGTATCGTTCTGCCAGAAGTGCCTTTGAACAGGTGGATCCAAATTTAATTATGGCTGCAAAGACCTTGGGATTATCAGATAATAGAATTTTTTGGACTATAACTATGCCTCTTGCACTACCAGGTGTTGCAGGAGGAGGTATATTAGCATTTGCCAGGGGGCTTGGTGAATTTGGTGCCACTGCGATGATTGCGGGCAATATAGCAAACGAAACCAGAACTCTGCCATTGGCAATTTATTCAGAAGTTGCTGCTGGAAACATGCAGACAGCTTCCAGCTATGTTATAATTGTTCTGCTAATATCTTTTATAGTTGTTGCATTAACCAATTACTTTTCTATGAAGGAAAGAAAATAT
>DUSG01000188.1 GCA_012842725.1 Clostridiales bacterium | reverse complement strand
GACAGAATCACATACTTATCGGATTTATCTCCTGCAAAGATATATGCATCTTTTTTAATTATTTCTCTTCCCTCTTTTGTATTAAGGGCTTTCTTTACTCCCTCAATTCCTGCTGCAAATAACTCATCTGATACAGCCATAATAAACTGGATAAGCCTTGCTTTGCTTGTACAATGTCCTGTGCTGCGAGGTATTGTATCCGCCAATATTCTCATGCCTTCACCAGCAGCTTTGGCCACAGCTTCAAAGGCTTCGGGACATGTAGCCTTAAGGTGGGAAACCTGTATCTTTACTCCGCTTCGTCTTCCCACTTCTATAAACTCTTCAGTGGCTTCCTTAATGCCTATGGAATGTCTCAGATGGGCTGCCGCTACTCCGTCATATTCCTTAACGATACTGGTCACAGCAACCAGCTCATCCATATCTGCATATCTGCTTGGCACATAATCCAATCCAAAGGATATACCCCATGCACCTTGTTCCATATTATGCCTGATTATTCTTTCTATCTTTTCTGCTTCCTCCGGTGTCGGTGGCCTGTCAAAGGCACCGCCCATTACAGACCATCTAATGGTTCCATGTCCCAGTAAGGTTACAAAATTGATGTTCGTACCCTTCTCCTCTACGGCTTTTTTATATCCGTCATAATCATTCCAATTGGGAAATATTTTCTTATATTTCTCCCTTTGCTTTTGGCTCATAAGGCCGTTTCCATAGTAATATTCGATGATATTATCAACAGGACCCGGCACTATGGAATGACCGCAATTGCCATTGACCACCGTGGTTACACCCTGTCTTAAAAATAATTCATAGGTACCGTCAACCATGCATACCCATTCTTCATGGACATGGGGGTCAATGAACCCGGGAATAACCACTTTTCCTGATGCATCTATTTCCTTTAAACCTTTTTCATGAATCTTAAAATCTATTCTGCTTATCTTATCTCCGTCAATAGCTATATCGCCGATAAAACCTTTCTCTCCTGTACCATCCACAATATAACCGTTGCGGATTATCAAATCATGCATGTTCCATTCCTCCTTACTCTCTTGTTTTAGGATTAAGTGCATCGTTAATGCCATTACCTAATAAATTAAAACATATTACATATACCATTATGGAAAAGCTGGTAAAAAACCACCACCACCAAGGATTTGGGGTATCTATTACAGCACCGGCATCCCATGCTTTTTTCAATATAGTCCCCCATGACCAGGTTGTCGGATCACCGAGTCCAAGGAAGCTCAAGCTTGATTCAGATAAAACGGCCGTAGCCATAACCAAAGTCAGGTTTACCAAGACAGGTCCTACAATATTCAATAAAATATGCTTAAACAGTATTTTTCTCGATGGTATTCCCAAACATCTTGCAGCTTCGATAAATTGCATCTCAGATATTTTCATAGTTGAGTTTCTGGTAACCCTCGCCAACGACGGCCATGAAAATAAACCAATAACTATAGCCACATTATTTATGGAAGAACCTACTATGGCTGCGATTACAATCATGAGGGGCAAAACCGGTAAAGTAAGAAATATATCGATTACAGCATCGATAGCTGACCCTATGATGCCCTTCTTATACCCTGACAGTAAACCTGCAGGAATACCTATTACCGCCGCAACCAATACAGCCATTAAAGAAACATATAATGAAGTTCTGGCTCCCCATACTACTTGTGCAAATACATCAAGGCCCAGACCATCGGTTCCAAACCAGTGTTCCGCAGAAGGAGGTTCCAAAATCTCAGTTCCATAGCCTGTGGGATAGGGAACAATAAACGGAGCTAAAATTCCTGACAATGCAATCAGAAGCACTCCAAATAATCCAATCACTGCCGGCTTATTCTTGAAAAATGTTTTGCAAAAAGTTCTTTTCTCCATTTATCTAACCTCCTAATTTGATGCGAGGATCTAACCAGGCTACCGCTAAATCCGTAAGTATATTCATAACGACTACCGCTATAGCCAATACAAGAAAAGCTCCTTGAAGAACAGGATAATCCAGAGCGCTTACAGAATCATAAATCAATCTTCCTATGCCAGGCCATGAATAAACAGTTTCAGTCATTACAGCGCCCCCTACCATGGTGCCTATCATCAGGCCGGTCACCGTTATCGTAGGAATCAAAGCATTTTTGAGGGCATGAGTCCGAATGACATATTTGTCATCCCATCCCTTTGAATATGCAGTTCTGATATAATCTTCCTTGAGTACATCTATCATACCGTTTCGTGTGTAAAGGATGATTGTAGCCACATTACTTATCACCAAAGTGAAGGCCGGAAGTACTACATGTCTTGCTACATCCAAATAATATGCAAATCCTTCCGCAGGAGGCGGTGTATAAGCTCCACCGGTAGGAAACAGCTTAAGCAAATAGGCAAATATATACAGCAATCCAAAGGATAGAAACGGTATAAACATTGAAATTCCTATAACCACCAAAGTACTGATCAACTTATCAAAAAACTGATTCCTTTTCTTTGCTGCCAACATTCCTAAAGGAATACCTATCAATAAGGAAAATGAAACTGTAACGGTCAAAAGCAACAGGGTCCAAGGCAGCCTCTGCATTATTACCTCAATTACCGGCTGTCTGGTTTTAAATGATACCCCTAGATTACCGGTCATAACTTCCTTTATAAAAATGAAGTATTGTTCTATCAATGGTTTATCCAATCCAAACTGCTTCATCATTGCTTCCTGAACTTCAGGTCCCATTTTCGGATCAACAAGTAGACTCACTGGGTCAGCAGGCATAAGTCTTATTATAAAAAACGTAATTGTAATGGAAACAAATATGGTCAGGAGACCCTTCAGCCCTCTTCTTACCATGTATTTAAGCACTTTAGCAGTCCCCCTTTCTTTCTGAATATAAATGGCATCTAACAAAATGACCCGGCTCCACCTCAATCAACTCAGGATGCTGATATTTGCATATCTCCATAGTTTTAAAGCATCTACCTGAAAATCGGCAGCCCGGTGGAGGATCGATGGGACTGGTTATATCACCCTCAAGTATGATTCGCTTTTTTCTCCCTCTTTCGGCCGGATCAGGTATAGCAGATATCAGAGCTTCCGTATAAGGATGATAGGTCTTACTGAATATTTGATCGGTCGTTGCCAATTCCATTATTTCTCCCAAGTACATTACCATAATTCTGTCGCTTATATGCTTTACAACCGATAAATCATGGCTGATGAATAAATAGGTTAAATCCAACTTCTTCTTTAAGCTGTTAAATAGATTGAGTATCTGGGCTTGTACAGAAACATCCAGAGCAGATACGGCTTCATCACAAACCAGTATCTTAGGTTCCAATACTAAAGCCCGTGCTATGCTGATGCGTTGACGCTGTCCTCCTGAAAATTCATAAGGATAACGCTCATATGATTCAGGTTGAAGACCTACCAAATCCAATAATTCATAAACCTTTTTCTTTGCCTCTGCATAGTTTGTTGAAATGCAGTTAGCTATGAGAGGCTCTGCTATAGAATCACCGATTTTGATTCTTGGGTTGAGAGAAGCATAGGGATCCTGGAAGACCATCTGAAGCTCTCGGCGTATCTTGCCAAATTCTTTTGAATTCAGCTGCATTATATCCTGTCCGTTGTAAAAAACTTTTCCCGAGGTTTGCTTTATGAGCTTTAAAAGAACTCTTCCCAATGTGGATTTTCCTGAGCCTGACTCCCCTACTATCCCAAGAGTCTCAGATTTATATACATCAAAGCTTACCTTCTCTACCGCATGAACATATTTCTTTTTTCTAAATAATCCATTAGAGACCTCAAAATATTTGGTCAAATCTCTGACTTCCAAAATTTTTTCTCCCACATTCACTACCTCCTTTAAAAGTCCAACCAGCATTGTACATAATGGTTTGGACTGATTTCTTTCATAGGAGGAACACTATCCTTGCAGTAACTCATACATTGACTGCATCTGTCAGCAAATCTGCAGCCAGGCGTAAAATTTTTGACCGTAGGAACGGTTCCCGGTATGGAATACAATTCATCTTTTTTATTTGTCAATGAAGGCATTGCCTCCATAAGCCCCTTTGTATATGGATGACATGGGTTATCAAATATATCTTCAGTGCTTCCTCTTTCAACTACTCTGCCGGCATACATTACTACAACTTCATCACATATCTCGGATACGACTCCCAGGTTATGGGTTATAAGCATCAAAGAACCTTTATCCTTGAGTTTTGCCATCAAATCCAATACCTGAGCCTGTATAGTAACATCAAGAGCAGTTGTAGGTTCATCCGCAATCAGCAACTTTGGCTGGCATATCACTGCCATGGCTATCATCACTCTCTGTCTCATTCCTCCTGAAAACTCATGAGGATATTGGTTTATTCTTCTCTCAGGACTTGGTATGCCTACCATCTCCAACTGCTCAATTACTTTCTTTCGTATTTCATCTTTGCTCATATCAGGAAAGTGTCTCTTTAACACTTCACCTATCTGGAACCCTACTGTTAAAACAGG
>DUSG01000187.1 GCA_012842725.1 Clostridiales bacterium | reverse complement strand
TCCTTGGTAAGTTCAACTTCTTCCTTTTTTCGCACTATTTCATTTTTCAATTCTTCCTTTTGCTGCTGTTCCATCTCTAATTGTTGCTTTTTGCTGTCAATCAAATCCCTATATGTAATCCTTTCTTTTAGGAGGTTAACATCATGATTTATTATCTTTCTCATTAAATCCAATCTGGATATGAAATCACTAAAACTTGTAGCATCCAATAATACTGCCAGATAGCTGGTTGGGCCGTTCTGATACATGACCCTGACCCTTTTATGCAGCAATTCTCTTTGATTTTCAGCTTCTTCAATGGCTCTGTCCAATTCCCTTTGAGTGATGGCTATCTTTCCTTCCAGTTCACTGAGCTGCCCTTCCACTTCTTCTAAATTCTTTTCCGCTATTTCCAGTTTTTTATCCAATTCCTCTATCTGCTTTGATACATTTTTGCTCTCTTTCTGTTTTGCTGCTTGCTGCGTTTTGGTCAGCTGAATCATTTTATTGTTTTCTTCCAATTGCTTTTGCAGCTCTTTCAAATCATCACTATATTTCTGTCCAAATACGGGAACAGCAGAAAATGCAACTACCAAAACCAAGGTTAGAGCCAACGCCTTATAAAACCTCATCTTTTTACCTCCCGTTATACCCTTAGGAATTTTCTGATAGATATCATACTTCCCAAAGAGCCTATTATCACACCGAAAATCAACAGCGCAACAATAAGAGTGTTCAAAACCTCATTAAAAGGCATAAGAGATACTACTAGCAGCCCAAACATTTGCTGCTCTATGTAACGGGATAAAAAGTAATACCCCGTAGCTAACAGACTGATGGATATTATACTTCCAAGAAAGCCCAATAGCACTCCTTCAAAGAAAAACGGTCCTCTTACAAACCAATCCGTTGCACCGATATATTTCATTATTCCAATTTCTCTTCGCCTTGCAAAAACCGTAAGCTTTATCGTATTGGATATTATGAATACAGATATCAGGAACAATATACCTACTATAGCAAGACTTCCTATCCTCAAAAAATATGTAATATCCAAAAGCTTTTCCAATATTTCCTTGCCATAGACTACATTTTCAATATTTGACATGGCCTTAATTGCCAAAGTTACCTTCGGAGCAAGCCTTGGATCCACTAATGTGACTACAAAGGAGTCAGATAAAGGATTGTCCCCCTCCAAGCCTTCAAGAAGATAAGAATTTTCACCTAAAGATTCACTGAATTCTTTTAAAGCCTGGTCCTTTGACACAAAAACTATCTCTTTAACACCTTCAAGTCCTTCTATCTCTTTCTGAATATCTTTTATGATATTATCGCTTAAACCATCTACCAAATGAACTTTTATCTCAACCTGAGATTCTAGTTTTTGTGCCAGATAATCCACATTCAATACCAAAATTAAAAATATACCTATAACCAGCAACGCGGACATTACAGAGCCAATGGAAGCCAAGCTCATTACCTTATTTCTCCAGATGCTTTTAACAGATTCTTTAAAAAAATATTTGTACGTTCTCAACTTCATATCCCATACCCGCCTTTCATGTCATCACGGGTTATGGTCCCGTCCTCAATTGCTATGACTCTTTTCTTCATAGCATTTACAATATCCTTAGCATGAGTTGCCATTAGCACTGTAGTTCCTCTATGGTTTATTTCATTTAAACTTTTCATCACTTCCCATGATGTATCAGGATCCAGATTTCCTGTTGGCTCGTCCGCAATAA
Organism: Clostridiales bacterium; assembly: GCA_012842725.1. Taxonomy (GTDB): domain Bacteria; phylum Bacillota; class Clostridia; order Lutisporales; family Lutisporaceae; genus Lutispora. The sequence continues at coordinate 8,009 of DUSG01000187.1, read as the reverse complement.
GTATGGATGGTCCGTTTACTATAGCTCTGGCCAGAGAAACCCTCTGCTGCTCTCCACCGGAAAGCTGATTTGGATATAAATTTGCTTTTTTACTTAGTCCTACAAGGCTCAACACTATAGGCACCTGTCTTCTTATGTCCTTTGGTGACGCTTCGGTTACTTCCATGGCAAATGCTACATTCTCATATACAGTCTTATCCGGAAGCAATCTGAAGTCTTGAAACACAACTCCTATACTTCTTCTGAGATATGGTATTTCTCTTCTTTTGAGCTTTGTTACATCCTTGCCGTTTATTATTATTTTGCCGTCATCCGGATCTATCTCTTTAAGCAGCAGTTTTATCAGAGTGGATTTCCCTGCACCGCTGGGACCTACCAAAAATACAAACTCACCGTTATCTATCTTAATATTGATGTTTTTTAAAGCTTTGTGACCATTATTGAAAGTTTTGCTTACATTGACCAGTTCTATCATCATACCACAACCTTTCGCGCATATTTCTATATCTTCTACATAAAACCATAAATTCCTTTATAAATTTGTATAAAAAAACATAAAAAAATAAGCTCTGCAGTAGAGCTGAGCTTATTCGTGGTTTTTCTTTCCTTTTTTATGCTTATTCTCTATTTTCTTCCTTGTTTTCTATTATATCTTTATTATTAGAATCCTTTTTATGATTACTCTTTGTAATTATAAGTATTCCCAGTATTATCAGAAAAGCAGGTGCCAAATATTTTCTATTCAGCAGATACACGGTATCTGTCAGGAATATAAGCCCAAGACCTCCTAATACAGCTATTGGTATGAGCAACGCATTGTCTCTGTTTCCAAAAATGTACAACTCAAATAGGCCTATGGATATACCTATGAGAAATACAGGCCAAAGCTCTGCCATCAATCCCCATCCAAAAATTACATTGGCATAAAAGAGTAATCCATAAGTGGTAAGTATTCCAGCGGGTACTAAAATACCCGGATTTTTATCCAAACCCGTAAAGAAAGAGAAATGCAGATAAATCCCAGGTACAAGAAGGGCCAGGGGCCATACATAACTCCAAGAAAAGTTAATGTATCCTAAATTGGAAACCAGAAATAAAGTTCCTATAATTATAAATAACACGCCGATAAATATGTTGCTGTTCCTTCTCATACATAAAACCTCCATAATTATTTATGTCACCTATTTATACGATTGGTTAAGAAAAAAGTCTGATAATAATAAATAGATAATGATTAAAAAGTCCGATAGCAATAATGCCTTTTTTGATTTAAAATATATGTTGGATTGATAATATGAGGTGATCATATGAAAAGTGAATTAAGGAAAGAAATATTAACCGTCAGGGATTCACTTAGCACCGAAGAAATTATTGACAAAAGCTTAAAAATCAAAAACAGACTTATCAATACTTCCATGTATACTGAAGCAAATCATATTTTCACATTCTTAAGCTTTAATAAAGAAGTTATGACAAAACCCATCATAGATGATTGCATGCAAAAGAATAAACAGGTGTACATTCCTTTATGCAATACTCAGATTAAAGAAATTGTACTGTGCAAATTTGAGGGCTGGGATAAATTAAAACACAGTAAATTTGGTATATTGGAACCAGTGAGAGAACATGTAAGGATTGTAAACAGAAGCATATTAGACATGGTAATTGTTCCTGGGGCTGTTTTTGACAGAAAAGGCAACAGAATCGGATATGGCGCCGGATATTATGACAGATTTTTCCATACTCTTAAGAAGGATATTGTAAAAATCGGGATTTGCTATGCTTTTCAGATTGTTGATGAAATAATTCCTTCCAAGTATGATGTTCCTATGGATTATATAATAACAGAAAATGAGGTTATTAAATGTCATTAATAATTATTTATAATCTAAAATAAATCAGTTCATATACATACAAAATTAAGGGAACCATACGGTTCCCTTAATTTTATTCCCCCTCATATTCTTCCATCAATCGGGCATACTTCTCTATTTTTTTCTGTACCAGATTATATAGAGTTCCTTCAGGATATTTTCCATCTTCCCCTCTGGTTCCTGCAGGCATATCTGTCAGTATTTCAATGCCTTCTTCTATAGTGGTGATAGGATAGATGTGGAATAATCCTTTCTCCACTGCTTCGATTACTTCATCATTAAGCATAAGATTGACTACGTTCTGATGTGGTATGATAACGCCTTCTTTTCCTGTAAGCCCTCTTTTCTTGCATGTTTCATAAAATCCTTCTATTTTTTCATTAACACCGCCGATGGGTTGTATTATACCTTTTTGATTTACAGAGCCGGTAACAGCAATATATTGTTTTATCGGCACTTCTGCAAGACTGGAAAGCAATGCATAAAGTTCCGTGGAAGAAGCGCTGTCCCCCTCTACTCCATCATATAGCTGTTCGAAGCATATGGTAGCTGACAAATTCAAAGGAAATTCCTGGGCAAATTTTTCTCCCAAATAGCCAGATAATATGAAAACTCCTTTGTCATGAATGCTGCCGCTCATTTCCACTTCTCTTTCTATATTGATTATGCCTTTATCTCCTGCAAATGTTGTTGCAGTTACCCTGCTAGGCTTACCAAAAGCATAATCTCCTATATTCATGACTGATAGTCCATTGACTTGACCAATGACTCTTTCTTCTGTGGAAATCAATATTACTCCTTCATCTATAAGTTCCTGCAGCTTTTCCTCTATTCTATTGGATCTGTATTTCTTCTGTTCTATGGCTTTTTTGACGTGAACGTCCCTTACTAAATCTGAAGAATCAAGTCTAGCCCAAGCATCAGCTTCGTAAAGTATCTCAACAATATCATTAAACCTTGTGGACAGTTTATGTTTATGCTCTGCCAGCCTTCTGCTGTAATTTATTACTTGTGCCACCGCTGTGCAATCGAAATGAAGCAGATTTTTTTCTTTACAATGAGAATTTATGAACCTGGAGTATTTTCTTATATTCTCCGGTTCCGAAGGCATTTCCATATCGAAATCAGCTTTAATCTTAAAGAGCTTTCTGAAATCATCATCATAGCTATACAGTATCTGATATATATAGTTATTACCCAGGAGTATCACTTTTACATCAAGAGGTATGGGTTCCGGCTTCAAGGTACTGGATATCGGTCCTGACCCTGTATAAATATTTTCTATAGTTATAACCTTGTTTTTTAAGGCTCTTTTCAGTCCATCCCAGCTTTCAGGACTTTTAACAATATCAGACATGTTTATAATCAAGTATCCTCCATTAGCCAGATGGATTGAACCTGGTTTAATCTTCGTAAAATCAGTTGTAACCAATCCCATCTTGTTTTCAAATTCTATCCTGCCAAGCAGGTTATAGTATTTGGGGTTTGTTTCATATACTACCGGAGCTCCTTTAGTGTCCTTATTGTCTATTATCAGATTAACTTTATATTTAATAGTGAAATCCTTAATATTTATCTTTTCAAAGAGTTCCGAATCATCGCTCTGGTCCTTTTCAATCTTTCTGAAATCCTCGATATTTTGAATAATATCCTTTTGAACAGCCACAAGATACTCAACAATATTTTCATATGCTGAATACTTTTCTATAAGTTCCTGCATTGGCTGTTCAACTGTTATTAAAGAAATTTTTGCCTCCAATTCTTCTATTTTATCCCTGGCTTTTTTCTCTGCTTCTTTTATCAGCTTCATGGATTCCATGAGCTTTTTCTGCACTATATAAGTTTTTTCTTCCAGTTCTTTCCTTTTAGCGCTTTCCAATTTGACATAGTCGCTTTCTTCCATTGGTTTGCCATCTATTATGGGAATGGTCAACAAGCCTTGTTCGCTTCTTCGCAACGTAAATCCCTGTTCATTGGCAAACTTATTAAAATCCTCCATAATCTCTGAGCTTTGACTCTGAAACTCTTCAAATATTTCTCTTCTTTGCTTCTCGTATTCCTCACCCTGGAAAGCTTTAGGTATGCTCAGTTTCAGTTTCTTTACCAGTTTTTCCATATCCTCGACGAAAATATGGCCTAATCCTGCCGGCAGGTTGATTGCTTTTGGCCTGTCAGGGTTTTCGAAATTATATACATAACACCAATCATCAGGAACTTTTTCCGTAGCTGCAATCCTTTTGGATATGGATCTTGCATAGCTGCTTCTTCCTGTACCTGTCAATCCTGCTACAAATATGTTGTAACCTTCTCTTTTTATTCTTAATCCGAACTCCATTGCAGATACTGCCCTTTCCTGTCCTATAATATCGTCTAAGGGCTCTAATTCAGCTGTAGTTCGAAAACCTAGTTCCTCACATTGGCATCTATTGGCTAATTCACTAGCAAGCAGTTCCTTATATTTTTTCATAAAAACCCCCCTTACAGAAATCATTTTTTGGCTATAGCTTTCTTAGCTGCTGCAGCAACATCTTTTGCGCTTATTCCGTAAAGCTCTACCAATTCCAAAGGTTTTCCCGATTGGCCAAAGACATCCTTTATTCCTACTCTCACCATTGGAACCGGATAGTTTTCACAGAGCACTTCTGCTACTGCTCCTCCCAATCCTCCTATTATATTGTGTTCTTCAGCTGTTACAACAGCATGGGTTTTTCGTGCAGAGTTTATTATGATTTCTTCATCTAAAGGTTTTATGGTATGCATATCTATAACTTCTGCAGATATGCCTTCTTCTTTTAACATTGAAGAGGCTTCCAAAGCTATATGAACCATAAAGCCACAGGCTATAATGGTCACATCTTTACCCTCTTCCAGCAGAATTCCCTTGCCTATCCGGAAATCCATATCTTCCTTATATACTTCAGGAACTCCAAGCCTTCCTAGCCTGATATACATGGGGCCTTTATGAAGTATTGCCGCCTCAACTGCCTTCTTCGTCGATAAAGCATCAGCAGGATTAACTATAGTCATATTTGGCACAGCACGCATCAGTGCAATATCTTCAATGGCTTGGTGAGATGCCCCGTCTTCTCCTAAGGTTATACCTGCATGGCTTGCTGCAATCTTTACGTTTAAATTGGGATAAGCGATGGAATTACGTATCTGCTCAAAAGCCCTGCCTGTAGCAAACATGGCAAAAGTACTGGCGAAGGGTATTTTTCCACAGGTTGCCAAACCTGCCGCAGTACCCATCAAATCCTGTTCAGATATACCTATATTAAAAAACCTATTGGGAAATTTCTTTTTAAATTCACTGGTTTTGGTTGATTTTGAAAGATCCGCATCCAAGACCACCACATCTTGATACTTTTCACCCAGCTCTGCTAAAGCTGCTCCATAGGCTTCTCTGGTCGCAATGTTAGCCATTATATTCTAACCTCCAATTCCTTTAAGGCTTTTTCTTTCTGTTCTTCATTGGGTGCTACTCCGTGCCAGTCTACCTGATTTTCCATAAAGGATACACCCTTGCCTTTAACGGTTTTTGCTATTATGGCAGTAGGTTTGCCTTTAGTTTCCTTTGCTTCCTTCACAGCATTTTCTATCTGTTGAAAGTCATGACCGTCTATGGTTATGACATGCCATCCAAAAGCTTTCCATTTATCCTCTATAGGCTCAACATTTTTTACGTCTTCGTTGGTACCGTCTATCTGAAGACCGTTGTTATCAACAAATGCAGTAAGATTATCCAATTTGTAATGGGCAGCCGTCATGGCAGCTTCCCAAATCTGTCCTTCCTGCATTTCTCCATCTCCAACCAATACATATACCCTGTAATTTTTGTTGTCAAGCTTCCCGGCCAATGCCATGCCATTTGATGCAGAAAGCCCTTGGCCAAGTGAACCTGTGGACATTTCAACTCCCGGAGTGCCCTTCATGTCAGGATGCCCCTGAAGCATGGCACCTGTTTTCCTCAGCTTCATCAATTCTTCTTTAGAGAAATATCCTTTCTCTGCCAAAACGGCGTATAATACAGGAGCTCCATGGCCTTTAGACAGTACAAATCTGTCTCTGTCCGGCCATTGAGGATTGGTGGGGTCCACATTCATTTCTTTGAAATAAAGATATGTCAGTATTTCTACCGCAGAAAGGGAACCGCCCGGGTGGCCTGATTTAGCCTCTGCAAGCATGTTTATGATGTCTTTTCTTATTATATTTGCTTTTTCTTTCAATTGTTCCAATGTTTTATTATCCATGTTTACCTCCTTATTTTTACCTAAGTGTTTATCTTGTTTTTGCGTCATAAAAAGCTAATAAGACAAATTTAGGAAGTTTCATCATCCTGAAAAATCTTTTTGGCTCCTTTATCAATCTATAGAACCATTCTAAGCCTGCCTTTCTGAAAAATTCGGGAGCTCTTTTAACTCTTCCGGCCAATACATCCAGACTTCCTCCTACGCCCATGGCTATTTTAGCCGGTAACTTATCTTTATTGTCCCAAATCCATTTTTCCTGTTTTGGTGCCCCTAAGGCTACAAATATTATGTCTGGTTTGCTTTCAATTATTTCTTCTATAATCTTTTTTTCCTCATCCTGGTCAAAATATCCATGATGATAGCCTGCTACTTTTATGCCGGGATATTTTTGTTTTAGATTATGTACTGCTTCTTCAGCCACACCTGGCCTACCTCCAAGAAAATATATGCTCCTTTCCTGCGTATAGGCCATCTCCAGCAGGCTGTTCATAAGATCACATCCTGCCACCCTTTCTTTCAGGGGCGCTTCATAAAACCTTGAAGCCAAGACTACTCCTATACCGTCAGGTACTACCAAATCGCCATTATTAAGCACATGAGCAAAACTTGGGTCTTTTACTGCATCTACCAACAATTCGCTGTTTGGGGTAAAAACCATCTTTAATTCATCTTGTTGCAAAAAATCATTGCATATTTTCTCAGCCTCTTTGAATGTCACTTTATCTATATTAACTCCAACTATTTCAACAGTATCTCTCATATTTTCACCTCTTAACTTTGCAACAATTCATAGGCCAGTTTTACATTATCTTTGGCTTTTTTCTTCATATCTTTCATAATATTATCAAGTTTAATCTTACATTCTGAATAGTTGTCCATTATCTCCCTTACCCTGTCATTTATCATTTCACTTCTTATATTTTCTACATTACCGGCGGCTCTTTGTTCAATGTAATCTAAATAACCCTTTACTTTGGGGTCATAGATCAATCCTACCATGGGAGTTGCAGTGATAGATGAATATATGAGAGTATGAAGCCTCATGGCAATAACTAATCTCATGCGCCCTATTATTCCTATCAGTTCTTCAGGTTCATAAATCTTTGATAATATTATATATGGAATTTTCATTTTTTCTCCTGTTACCTTGATAACATCCATATCAGATTGATACATAGGAATAAATACAGGAATAAGCTTGTAAGTATTATAAATATGCTCCAAAGATTCAGCCAACTGTGACTCTAAATCATTAGAATGCTTCCAATTGCGAATATTGACCCCTATATATTCTCCGTTTTCAGATATGTTTTCTATCTTAAATATTTCATCCACTTTATCTTTGCTTACCGGTTCAGTAGTCAGCACAGGATCTGCAGTAACAATAATCCTCGGTTTGCTGATTCCCATTCTGCTCAATTCATTGAAGGATTCAGGTTCTCTGAGAGTTATTAAATCAACATTATCGATAACCTTTTTGACTCTTTTAATATTCACAGGAGAGTTAATAGGACCTATACCGTTAGCATAAAGCATTATCTTTTTATTAAACATCAATCCAATTTTTATAATTGATAAATAATAAAGCAAGGACCTGGTACTGGTCATATCCTGCAATAGGCTGCCTCCGCCGCTTATCACTAAATCACAGTTTTTTACGGCTTGTGCTATTTTCATAACATTTAGCCTATTTATTGCATTGATATTATATTCTTTACTCGTCTTATCAGGATTATTGGATAAAGCAGTAATATCAATATTTGGATCTATTTCTCTAAAATCCCTGACAATAGATTTCAGTATTGCTTCATCACCGCTATTGCCAAATCCGTAATATCCTGAAATCACTATTTTTTTCATAAAATGCTCTCCAATCTTTTTCATT
>DUSG01000186.1 GCA_012842725.1 Clostridiales bacterium | reverse complement strand
GATAAAAAGATTGGAGGTATATATATGGAGAATGTTTTAAGGAGTAAGCTTATAGCTAGAAATTTCAGAAGAAAGGAAGGTTCAGATACATCAGCTATGAATTTGACAAAAGGAAAGATAAATACAGAATATACAATTAAAGAAATCAGGACAAATGATAAAGAGTTTAAGGATTTTTTGTTTACATTAGGCTGTTATGAAGGAGAAAAAGTAACTATCATATCTGTACTTGGTGATAATTATATCATCTCGGTAAAGGATGCCAGGTATAGTATAGACAAAGATTTAACTGAAGCAATTATTGTACAGCGTTTTATATGATAGAAAGGTTAATCAGATTAGCTCTAAATATATGAAGATCAGATAAAGAAAATAGGAGGTAAATGTTCATGTATGTATGTGAAAACATAAGAGTAGCCCTTGCCGGAAATCCCAATAGCGGTAAAACAACCTTGTACAATGCATTAACCGGTAGACTTGAACGTGTAGGTAACTGGGCTGGTGTAACCATTGAGAAAAAAGAAGCTGAGATTAGGAAAAGCCTCAATAAGACTAATACGGAAATTACAATTGTGGATCTTCCGGGAGCTTATTCCATGTCTCCATATACATCTGAAGAAAGCATTACAAGCAATTATGTAAGAAAGGAAAGACCGGATGTTATCATAAATATTGTTGATGCTACAAACTTAAGCAGGAGTTTATTTTTCACCACACAGCTTCTTGAATTGAATATACCGATTGTTGTTGCATTAAACAAAAGTGACTTGGCAAAGAAAAAGAAGATAAATATAGATGTAAAACTGTTATCTGAGTTATTGAGATGCCCAATAGTTAAAACAGTATCAACAAAATCCACCGATAACGGTTTAGAAGAGCTTATTTCTACAGTAGTATCTGTGAAAGGTAAAACACAAGTTGCCCCCTTTGATAGTAAAGAAATGGATATATCAGATAGAAGTTCCGTTGAAGAATTTGATAGAAAACGATTTGAGTTCGTTAAGGAGATTGTTTCAAAAGTAGAGCATAGAAAAGAAAGCAGCAATAAACAGACAAGGCAGGATGCTGTAGACAGGATATTAGCCCATAAGTGGTTAGGTGTTCCTATTTTTGCGGTTGTTATGTGGGCGGTTTTCTCAATTTCACAGGTTTATGTAGGTCCGTTGCTTGCAGATACATTGGTTGGTTGGACTGATACCTTTTATGGTTGGACGGAAGGATTGATTGGAGAAGGAGTATCACCTGTGCTTTCTGCCATTTTATTAGACGGTATCATAGGTGGCGTAGGTGCAGTTGTTGGATTCTTACCGCTTATTATGGTATTGTTCTTCCTATTGGCGTTGCTTGAAGATTGCGGATACATGGCACGTGTTGCTGTTGTAATGGATCGTTACTTCAAAAAAGTTGGTTTGTCAGGAAAATCAATCATACCTATGATTATCGGAACCGGTTGTGGTGTTCCTGGTGTTATGGCAACAAGAACAATCAAAAATGATAGGCAGAGAAGAACAACAGCCATGTTGACACCGTTTATGCCATGTGGAGCAAAACTTCCCATTATTGCTTTATTTGCCGGTGTATTCTTTAATGATGCTCCATGGATAGGTACGCTCATGTATTTTGTGGCAATTGGAATCATTGTTGTAGGAGCTCTTTTGATACAAAGGATAACCGGCGAGAAAAATGCAAAATCATACTTCATAATGGAATTACCGGAATATAGATTCCCAAGCATTAAAAGAGCTACAATATCCATGTTTTCAAGAGCAAAAGCATTCATTGTAAAAGCAGGTACAATAATACTTCTCAGCAACGCATTAGTACAACTTATGCAAACTTTCAACTGGAGATTCGAAGTTGTTGCCGAAGGTGCAGAAAGTACAAGTATTTTAGCCAGCATAGCATCACCATTTGCTGTATTGTTAATACCGTTAGGTTTCGGAGCATGGCAACTGGCAGCTGCATCAATTACCGGTTTCATTGCCAAAGAAAATGTGGTTGGTACATTAGCAGTCGTATACGGAATAACTAATTTTATAGATACAGAAGAATTTGTGCTGTTATCTGACGGAGCAGGTGTTGCTGGTGTTTTTGGGTTGACTTCTGTAGCAGCATTAGCATACCTTATGTTTAATCTGTTCACACCACCTTGCTTTGCTGCAATCGGCGCCATGAACTCTGAAATGGAAGACAAGAAGTGGTTCTGGGGTGCTCTTGCATTCCAACTCTCAATGGGTTATGTTGTGGCATTCGTAACATACCAGGTAGGTACCTTAATAACTACAGGCTCAGTTGGTATAGGATTTATACCAGGCTTAATCATTGTTGCAGCCATGATTGGTTATGTTTCGTATCTTGTTAAGAGAGGCAATGAAAAAGCAGGAAAAAAGCTAGCACATAGTGCAATATAGGAGGATTATTATGAAAAACTTAATTTTAATTCTGGTTATACTGGTAATAGTGGGTGCAGCAATTGCAAAGATAGTCAATGAAAAGAGAAAAGGTGTTAAATGCATTGGCTGCCCGGACTGTTCATCCGGCAAAAACAGTTGCAGTTGTTGCGAATCAGAGTAATATGGCTGAAGTGTTCTAACATTTATCATTGATATACCCCTTAATCCGTTAATATAGTTTACCCCCCTGATATGGTTTTGCCGCCAATTATGGGTTGTTATTTCTCAGTTGGCGGTTTCTTTTTTGTATTAATATAAAATCCATGTCATATAGACCAAAATGGTTTATAATATGAATGAATATGATACTTATTAAATGATGTAAAGTATAAAATACGAACGAACCAAAAGAACTTTGGCAAAAATAAGTGGAAGCCCATTCAAAATGTTATTGAATGTGAAAATACATCATATGGGAAATGATTTTATGTAATAAAGAAAGGAAGATAAACATGAAAAGAGGACAAATATTGGAACTGTTTATTGAAGATACAAAATATCCATCTATAGGTATAGCAAAGGTAGGAGATAAAACGGTTGAGATAAAAAATGCCTTATTGGGATCTAAAGTTCTGGTAAGAATAACAAAAAGCAAAAAGGACAAGGCAGAAGGAAAAATACTTGAAGTGCTTCAATATCCTGAAGATGCTATTGAGCCACTGTGCCCACATTTTGAAGAATGCGGTGGATGCACACATCAGCATATACCATATGAGTTTCAGCTCCGACAAAAGGAGAGGGAAGTTCTTAAACTTTTTACAGAAGCAAATATAGATGGTTTTGAATATGAGGGAATTGAAAAAAGTCCTCTGGAATTTGAGTATAGAAACAAAATGGAATTTACCTTCGGAAATCTTACGAAAGACGGGGAAATGACCTTGGGAATGCACCAAGCAGGTAAATTTTATAATATAATCCCCATTGATCAATGCAAGATAGCCGATAATGACTATAATATACTGCTCAAAGTTGTATCAGACTATTGCAAAAGAAACGAACTGCCGTTTTACAACAAAATGAACCATGAAGGATATCTTAGGTACTTGGTAATAAGGAAATCATTCAGGAGAAAAGAGCTTCTGGTAAATATAATAACCACTTCTCAGATGGAACATGATTTTTCAGAATTAGTGGATGAACTTCTGAAACTCGAGTTAAATAATAAGCTGGTAGGTTTTATCCATACAAGAAATGATTCGCTGTCTGATACTGTTAAGAACGAAGGTTATGATGTGTTGTACGGAGGGGACTATATAGTGGAAGAAATATTAGGGCTGCAATTCAAAATATCCGCATTTTCATTTTTCCAGACTAATTCATTGGGCGCAGAAAAACTCTACAGTGTTGTACAGGAATATTTGGGCAATGCAAAAAGAAAAGTAGTATACGACTTATACTGCGGTACAGGCACTATAACCCAGATAGTATCCCGAAAAGCTGAAAAGGTATACGGGATAGAATTGGTAAAGGAAGCAATAGAAGCAGCCAGAGAAAATGTCAAGCTTAACAATATCGATAACATACAATTCATCGTTGGCGACGTAGGAGAAAAGTTAAAAGAGATTAAGGATAAGCCTGATATAATAATCATCGACCCTCCGCGTCCAGGAGTCGGGCCAAAAGCACTGCAGCAGATTATAGATTTTGGTGTATCACAAATGATATATGTATCATGCAACCCCAAGACTTTGGTGGAAAACTTGAAGGCTATGAAAAAAGCAGGATATAAAGTTGGAAGAATGAGGTTAGTGGATATGTTCCCTCATACGGTGCATGTGGAGTGCGT
>DUSG01000185.1 GCA_012842725.1 Clostridiales bacterium | reverse complement strand
TTTATTATACCAGCTATTCTCAGTGTACATCAAATCAGATAACTCCACTTGCATTTTTCACTTACTCATAGTCTGATTTGATTTGAATCAACCCATTACTATTAACGCAATGGAAATATATAAATACTAGAATGATTCCAACTGTTCCATATATGGCATCCATTATATCTACAGTATTAATAATGCTCAATAATATCTCGCAAATTAAATTAGCCACAATCATAAATGCGCCCGAAACAACTATAAAACGAAATTTCACTCCAGATGTCAGCCACAAAGAACCTATTACAAGATAAGCTAAGAGACTTAATGAAAAATTTGTTATATGAGATGTTATTTCAGTACTTATCACTAAAAAATTACTGTTAAAAACGTTCAACCATCTTATGAGAGTCAACACAAAACCAAAGCAAATTAACAGTAATTGTACAATCATATATGGCTTTTTCATTCTATACATATATACTACACCTCCAAAAAATAATCAGCTAGAAAATCTTGTTCTCACTTAATGGGTTCCGTACCCATATTGGCAGCATTCCCCACATTTTTGACTATAACCTTTCCTGTTGCATTTTTACAGGTGATTCGTATGTCATATTTATCTGTTTCAGATACTGTTACAGTGAATAAACCTGACTTAAGGTTATTTCCCGTATAAGGTTCACTGCCGTTTTTGCCGCTGACCATAAGATCAATTTCTCCGTCTTCACGTAAAACTTCAAACTGTAGCACATCATCCTTGTTAAGGGATAGTTCACACTTATTTTTTGAGCTCCATTTTTTGAAATCCATTGTGCATCCCGTTCCATTTGGATTCTCAAGTATCATAATGCTGCCCTTTGGCACTGAGCAAGCTGAAATGGCTATAATAATGGCAATCATCAAAGGCAGAAAAACAATCGGGTGTTTATTCTGAATCCTTTTTATTCTTCCATTTTGTTTTCTGAAAAGCATGACAATACCTCCTGTACAAACTTTACCGGCTCGTTGATCCATGGGCTGTGGCCGGAGTGCTCAAACCATACAATTTTTTTATCGGGCGCATCCAAAACCTGCACATATTCCTCGACCAACACTGTAGGCGCATTGACATCGTATCGACCTAAGAAGAAATAGACAGGCACATCAAGTTTAGTGTAATCCGTTCTCATATCGATGGTATAAAGCTGTTGGTACACATGATTATATGTATTGATTATGCCACGGAAAAAGTTGATTTTATCAAGCAGCCCATATTCAGATGAACCTATGTCCCGGAAGGTGTTGTAGCCTGGATTGTGAATTTTGGGATTATTCGCCATATAAGCACTGAGATAGTTCAGGTACACTGCGCTTTTCCATGTTACATCATTTCCGTAATAGGGTGGTTCACCATTGGCTATAAGCCGTTTTATGAGAGCAATATCGCCTTTGGATTGCGCAATTTCCATGGCCTTTGCATAATCCATCCGCTCGGTTTCAGCGAAGTCTATCATTTGCCCTGTACCGATAAATGCGTGATAGGATTCCGGGTATTTATGAGCAAGGAAAATCCCCAAAGCACTGCCCCATGATTCACCCACCAGATAGATTTTTTTCTGTGAAAAGCGCTCCTTTAAATACTCCGTCAGAGCGTGACCATCCTGAATATATGTTTGGGCTGTGATGTTTTTCGTTTTCTCTGCATAATAGGACTTTCCGGAGCCGGGCTGATCCCAGTTGACAACGACAAAATGCTTCTCAAGCTCCGCAAGTTCATGACGAACTGCTGCCATCTGCGTACCGCCGGGACCGCCCGCCAGAAAAAGTAGAACGGGCGCGTTTTTGTTCCAACCTCTCAGGCTGATCCACTGCTTCCTTCCATTCAGCTCAAGTTCTATAAGCTCCGCAATGCTGTTTTTGGGTGTGTTTCCATTTTCATCAACAATACGTGGAGTGGAAGCAGTAAGCTGAGAAAGGGTAATAAGTGCCGCGTTCAATATTATGGTCACCGCGAAGAATATCATTGTTTTTTTCAGGCGAATAAGATGTTTGGTTGGAATCTTTTTCACCCTGCCGATAATGGCACAATAAGCTGCCAGGATCAAGAGTACGACAAACGTAAAGACTGCCAAAACAGTTAATATAAAAAATAGTATTGTCTGAATCATAGTACACCTCCATTATTGTTTAATATATACGCATTCCAGGGCATTCCCCATCATCGGGATATCGGTGATGCGGCTATCTTTAGGGAGTAGCCTGTTTTGCTCTGCAAGGCGTTTGATAAGGCTTATTTTTTTCGTTTCATTAAACGGTTCGCGGAAAACGAATACACCACCGGGTCTAAGAGACCTAGCCAGTTCAGGGATTACTCTTTCCAATTCACTTTCTGATATATCGTGTAATACAAAGTGGCAGTACACTACATCAAAGCTTTCACTTGTAAGCTGCGGACATTCCCATAACAGAAAACTGATATTCCTATAGCCGCGAAGAGTTTTGCAGCAGGCATTCAACCATCGCTTTGAAATATCCAGACAGGTCAAATGCCCGTGGGGCAGCTTTTTTGCGGCGTAGTAAGCAACCGTTCCCATGCCGCACCCGAAATCAAGAACCTGCTCTCCTCCCTCAAGGGGCAGCCGGTCCGCGAATGCCTGGTAGACATACTTGCCATAAAGGAGAAAAGCAAGTCTTGTTAAAAATATTTCTAAACGGGTCGGTTCATACTTCATTACTCATCACCTCAATATATCCAACTATGACTCTTGTTTTTACATTTTACATAAAGACAAAACCTGCAACTTCCCATATTTGCCTGAGAAAATATAATCATAGAAATAGGTGTCATAATAATCCTCCTTATAATAAAATCAGCTGTATTCCAGGCTCATTACTATCATAGCAATCGAACCTGTCATACAGCTGATATGAATCTTAAATCTACCTTAAATCGCAGGAATCGTAATCCGGAAGGTGCTTCCCTTATTCTTATTGGGAAGTAAAGTCAGATCTCCTCCGTGAGCTTCCGCTATTCCTTTCGCTATGGAAAGCCCCAATCCGCTGCCACCGGTTTTTGAGTTGCGGGAATTATCTACTCGGACAAAAGGCTTAAATATGTTGCTTGCAAAATGATCCGGTATACCGATGCCATCATCACTGAAATCAATCAACACCTGATTGTTTTGTACAGTAAGACTTACAGTAACCAGTGTTCCCCCAGGATTGTACCGCATCGCATTGTTTGCCAGATTTTGAATAATCCGGTTAAATCGGTCGGTATCCATCAGTACAAAAACGCTATCTTCAGGAATATTGAACTCATATTTGAAACCTTCGCGCTCCAACTGCGGCACAAGCTCGCCACATATTTGCCGGATGTACTCGCAGATATCTGTTTCTAGCAGCTTTAATGAAAACTCAGGGCTGTCTAATTGTGAAAGCTCAAACAGCTCGGTAAGAAGCCGGTTAGCCCTTTTGCTGTTATTAAGTATGATTTTAAGGTGTTCATCACATTCTTGCTCGGTTATACCTTTCTTCTTCATGAGCAGCTCCGCATAGCCCTGTATGCTTGACATAGGATTTTTTAGGTCATGGGAGATGTCGAGAATCAACCGTCGCCTATCTTCCTCTGACTTTTTGCGCAGGGATATTTCATGCTCAATCCGCGCTGCCATGTCGTTAAAGGTATTCTGAAGCTCAGCAAACTCATTTTTCAGACGTAAATCCACCCGTACAGAATAATCACCTTCCCGCAAAAGCCTAGTGCCGTCACAGAGCTTTTGCAGAGGTATGGTTATACTGGCGGCTGTAATCCTTGAATAGATAAAAGCGAAAAGTGCAAGTATCAGAAGATAAATCAGCAACACGAAGGCAATCACCAAACCCGCTCGCATAAAATCACCTGCGGCGGCCTCTTTATTATACACCAGGGAAAAATCCAAACGAATGGACGTTGGGAAGGTAACAATCAGCCAGAACTCACCTTTTGGATGATAAAGAATATCATAATGATAAGGCTTGCTTTTACTTTCTGTTAAAAATGCTGTAAACTCCTCAATAGTCAATTTATCCTTTCCGATGGTGTCAAGACCCCTCGAATAAACAACACGGTATTCCTTATCCACAACCTGTACACCGCCACCACTTTGCACAACAGCGGATGCGTCAATCTGATTATAATCCTCTTTGATAATCGCACTGGCGGGATACTGGTTTTTTGCCAGAGAACCTGCAATCAATCCACTGGCATAAGACAAAAACACAAATGCTAGTACTGTATCCAGTATCGTCAGTAAGAATATCACCAGAAAATTTGTGAAAAATTGATTGGACAGTTTTCTCTTCATGGCATTTCACCGGTATAATGGAGCTTGTACCCGATGCCACGTATGGTTTTCAGATACTTTGGTTTTTGCGGGTCGTCCTCAATCCTGTTCCTGATTCGGCTGATATGCACCATTACGGTGTTATCGTCAAAATAGTAATCCTCATCCCATACTGCATGATAAAGCTGCCTTTTTGTAAAAACCTTCTCCGGGTGTTCCATAAAATACAGTAGAAGCTTGTACTCCTTTGCGCCAAGCTCAATCGGCTCTCCGTCCTTAAAAAAGCAGCATTTTTCTTTGTCTATAGTCAAATTTCCGTATGTAATGCTTACGTTGGATTTTTCTTTCGGTAAAAGATACTCATTGCTCCGTCTCAGTTGCGCACCTACGCGAGCCACCAACTCGGCAATGGAGAAGGGTTTTGCGAGATAGTCGTCCGCACCCAGTCCGAGTCCCAGCACTTTGTCCATATCATCTGCTCTAGCAGTCAGAAAGATGACTGGGATGGTGCTGTGTTCCCGTATTCTACGTAGAAGGTTGAATCCGTCCATCACCGGCATCATTACGTCAAGGATTGCCAGATGGACGTCATGTGTCGTAAGGATGTCCCATGCTTCCTTGCCGTTTTGCGCCGTTAAGACAGTATATCCGTTTTCCTCGAGACTGATTTTTATTAAGTTTCGGATGTCACTCTCGTCGTCCGCGATTAGTATAACCATATGGCTTTTAGCACCTCCCGCCTATAATACTCGGTAATTTATTGTGTCATATATCATTTTAATATTCGTCAAAAAAGCAAGACCCCTTTGGTTTATGAATTTCAAAGTCTCCTATCCGGATTTTTACATACTTTCAACCATTTTTCAGAGAATTTTTTTGTTAGAAAGTTCTGCATAGTGGGACAGAAGAGCAACCGTCTCAACATGGCACGAGTTGATGTGGTTAATGTCTGTGGGTTTTACTTCAGGAAGAGCCTGTTTTAAACAAAGAGTTCCGCTTTTTGAAAAGCTCCTTAAATTTATATTCCGGTTTGTAAACTGTTCGACATTTGCTCGACCTATCTCTATCTCTTCAAATCATATCAACTGTTTTTCAAAACATTCAATTGTCTTGTCCTTCCACTGCTTAGACGCGTAAAACTTAAATCCTAATGAAGTCCAAAATTTTTTGGCAGTCTTGTTTTCTTGCAGTATTCCAATTCTAACTTTGTTACAGTTCTGCAGTTTTAGCTTTTCCTCAAACAAATTATATGCCATTTTACCATACCCTTTTGAGTGATATTCTCCATGAATCATGAGTAAACCTATCCAGGGACAATTATCATTAGGATTATTTTTAAGAAAGTCAATAATTCCTATATACTTATTCCCTAAAAAAATAAGATAGCTTTCAGTATCCTGATTAAGAAACTCATTTTTTGCCTCTTCTATTGTTCTTGAAGGAACACCGTTTTCAAGAATATTATAATGAGTATTTGAATTTAGAATTTCCACTACTATATCTAATAAATCTTCTGTAATAGGCTGAAACATCATCAAGCATCATCCTTTGATAAGCAATGAAATCTTTATTAATGAAAATACAGGGCTTTCACTGGTCCGTATAATCATACAATACCACTAATCAATTTATATATCTATAGCAAAAACTATTATCACGCAAAAATATTTTCTTCTTTGATTATTAAGGGGTTATATTGCAGTTTATCGGCTTAAGATTTTTTGTCCTAGGTTTTGAATCTTGATGCAAGACTGCCAGTATAATTAAAATGACAATGTAGTTCAATCCCAAATCGTTACTCCATCATCAAGTCTGGCGATACAATTCAGTTTACCATTTACAAGAATGCTCTCACGCAGTGAAGCACGCATATAAAGATATTCCCTTCCAGAAAGGAGCATGTCCTTATGCAGAAAATTGTGTCATTAAAGTAATTCTCACTCATTTTATCGTTTCGGCAAAGATAAAAATGTGACAAGCCTTCTTTCATTCATCATGATTATGAACACTATACCAACTATCGTTGCAGTGATAAATCCTGCTATTATTCTTTCTTTGTTCCTAAGCATACTTCCATTTTTCCGGCTTCTATGTCTAATTTATTCGGTAAAACTGATTATAAGCGTATGCGTTATCCCATTCATCTTATCATCACTGCTTTTTCTATGTTTTACCTTGGTAAAAATTCTTTTAGAAATATTGCTTTAATTTTTAAACTGGCTTTCAACATCAAGGTTTCTCATGCCACCATTAGTGATTGATGCAAAAAATTTGCTCCCATGTCCATGACTTCAGTCTACAGCTCATACAGTCCCTTAACTTCGATTCCGATGAGTGGCATATTGATGAGATTGTAGTGAAAATCATCAGTTTAAGGCTTGGTACAAGACAAAACAGGGATTTAATTTCTTTTCATCAGCCAACAATCTAATCGGTATGTCTGTGTTTTTACAACTTTGTGAGGCCACATTCATCGCTTATGGTCTTACTCCGGCTCAGGTCGCAGGGTTGAAACTGCCTGTTAAATAAAAATGAAAGTATTTTGCTATAGCTTAAATTCCGCTTAGCTATTTCTTTACTGCTGCATTGTGAATTGGCATAGGGCAAGTGTTAGCCTGTTCATTTTTACACTTGACAATACAAAGTACAGCAGTTTAATTTTATTTGCGGAATTTAAAGATATTTTACGAAACTTTGTGTTAATTTTTTATATTAACTTTACGAAACCCTCTTTTAAATTTTCTTCTTTTAATAATTGTTTAACTGGATAAACTTTCTGCCAAACCATGGGGGAGTCCAAGCACCTGACTTGCATATATGAGTTGCAGACACCTTGATATTCGTATTTAAATCATAAAAACTGCAATATCTGATGTCATAAATTCTGTTTATAGGTTTATAATACTCCGGTTTTTCAGTTGTATAAAGACTATAAATGATATAGGCTTTCTCTATTAGTTTATCCTTGAGAAGTCTACCAAGCCAGTTAGAACTATTGACTTCAAAGTTAAGAGAGGATAAACCGCCATATCAAAGATCGGCATGGGAATCAAACAGATAGACTATTTTACAGCTATTATCATTTGCTATACTATTAGGCAAAGCATGGGAATCCGAAACATAGGCTTTATGCATTTAACGAATTGAAAGCGTTCCTTTATCTTTTTCCAGAATGTACTTACTTCATTAGAAAGCTGAAATAACTTTTGTATATCTCTACATCAAAGTCTCTCTTAAATGTACCTTATTCTATCCGTACAGATTATCTGTCTAGGAATGGAATTAATTAAAGATAATGTCTACCAGGCCCTTAGGGATGTACTCACTGACATTGGCGAAACTATAACAGGCATTTATGAACGCAATGGCATATCCCTACGTGTAAAAAAAGGGTTACAGGAATATAAAGGTTGGTATCAATTAGACGGCATACCTACACCGAAATCAGCTGTAACGGAGATATGCGAAACAGTATAAGATATCTGGTAGATGTGGAAAAAGGGCAGGAAACAGGCTTTTTCCTGGATCAGAAGTATAACCATGCCGCTGTAACTAGGATTGCCAAGGGAAAACATGTACCTGACTGCTTTACTCATACAGGTTTCTCCGACCTTAATGCCGCATTGGGCGGAGCGGAGCATGTAACATGCGTGGATGTCTCTCAATCGGCTGTTGACATGGCAAAAGCAAATGGTGTACGTAATGGGCTTGAGTAAAAAATGGATTTTCTGTGCGAGGACGTATTCGTACTGGTGACAAAGCTGGTAAACCAAAAACGTCAGGTCTATGACTTTATCATCCTTGACCTACCGGCCTTTACAAAATTCCGCCAGACGGTGCAAGCAGCTACTCGAGGATATAAAGAAATCAGCCTGAAGGCAATGATACTATTGCCTCGAGGTGGATATCTGGCGACTTGTAGTTGCAGCCAATTTATGATGGATGAATTGTTCCGCAAAATACTGGCAAGTGCCGCACAGGATGCCACTGTATCCCTTAGGCAGATTGAAGAGTAAGCAGTGTCAATACTAGAGAAATGTATTATCAGATGAAATATAATGTCAATGTCCATTAATACAAAGTTGCAATAGATACAATATTGGTATAAATTATTATTATATGAAAAACTAAGACTTTTAGGAGGAGCATAAATGATATTTCCCATATTCTTAATATTAAAGCTACTGCTTTTTACGGACATAATCAAAATTCAACACAATAGATGGATTATATTTTTCATCAGCACACTCATAGTCCTGTTCATATTCAGTTTAATCCAATTTAGTAATATCAAGAGGAAAAAGCTTACAGGCTTTATCATATACAGCATTATATGTTTTGTTATGTTTGTGGACGTAATGTATTTTAGCTATTTTAATTCTCTTACCTCCATTAGGATGATAAAACAGTTCAATCAATTAGGAGCCATTAAAGACAGTATCGTAATGTTACTAAGCTTCGAGAAAATATTATTTATATTGGATCTGCCCTTCCATATAATTCATATGAAATATTACAGGAAAAAACCGAATATTGATAAAAGTAGGTTCTATAGCATGTATGCTAGATTTGGAATACCTACCGGCATCGCTCTCACCCTAATATTAACCCTATCCATTGTAAATGCTAAAGGATTGATGCTGCCGATAATGAATCAAGAGTTATTTTTCTATCATATCAAGGATATTAAAGATGTGCTAACTGCAAAAAACAAATATAACAAGGATACTACTGAGATAGGAGGCCTATTTAACCAAGAAGATTTGAAAGAACTATTAGAGCGGACTCAGCTTAAAGAGGGAAAATATACGGGAATAGGAAAGGGAAAAAACCTTATAGTAATACAGGTAGAGGCTTTACAGCATTTTGTAATAAACCTTATTTATGATGGTCAAGAGATAACTCCAAACCTAAATAGATTAATAAGAGAAAAGGGTAGCATATATTTCGACAACTATTATCAACAATTGGGAAGAGGAAATACTTCAGATGCGGAATTTGTCACCAACAATTCCCTTTATCCATCTATGGAATACCCTACTTATGAGCAATACGAGCAAAATACCTTCTATGGATTGCCATGGATATTGAGGGATAACGGATATACAGCTTGGGTATTTCATGGTTATGAAAAGGATTTTTGGAACAGGAACAGGGCATATGTAAATCAAGGATTCCAAAGATTCATATCTCAGGATGATTTTGAATTGGTGGAGACTATAGGCTTTGGTATTACCGACAGGGAATTCTTTAAGCAATCAATGAAATACTTAAAGGAATTGGATAGCATCAACGACAATCCTTTCTATGCTTTTATGATTACATTGACCAGCCATACGCCTTTTAAAATGCCCAATAAATATCAAATTCTAAATCTTAGAAAAGAACATGAAGGCACCATATTTGGAGACTATCTTCAATCTATCCATTATGCGGATATGACATTAGGAGAATTTTTGGAGGATTTAAAGAAAGAGGGGTTCTACGATAATTCAGTAATTGCCATATACGGTGATCATTTTGGCATAACAGGATACAATGAAGAAGGAGTAAAATTGATGTCAGATTTCTTAAATGTAGACTATGATATAAATGAAATGTTTAGAGTTCCTTTAATCATCCATGTGCCAGGTACTGAAATTAACGAAACCATATCTAAAATAGGCAGCCAATTGGACTTCCTGCCTACCATACTGAACATCATGGGATATAAAAACGAAAAAGGTATAATGTTCGGTAGGGATTTGCTAAACTACGAAGGATGGAACTTTGTAGCAACACAAATCTATCGAATTAAGGGTTCCTTTATAGATGATGATACTTTATTCTATATGTCACGCGATGGACTTTTTGAAAACAGCGAAGCCTACGACAGGAAAACCAGAGAACCCATCGAGTTAGAAAGTGTTAGGGAAAAATATCAATACATTGTATCTGAAATCAATAAATCTGATTTCATACTAAAAAAGAATTTAATCAAACTGCTTATGGAAAACCAAGGCTCCGTCGACTTAGCTAAGTTAAAGAGAAGAAATATACCTGATGATAAGTATATAATCAGATGTTATGATAATCCTATAGAAGAATTAAGCATTAGCTACAAAAATGGCCATCGATTAATGGCTGTTAAACTGAAATTTATAAACAAGACAGAAATAGTATTAGAAAGCGGCCATAAAGTAGAAGATTTAGCCCGCTGGATGGAGGAGCACAAAGATGCCTATCTGCTTCTGAAAACTGATGAGTGGGATAAAGGTATATTTTTAAGTATAAAGGACCAGTATCCAACTATAAAGAACAGGCTGATAGCGGAACAGACTAATTTCGAGGAGTATAACAGATTATCCAACAAAGCCTTTGAAAACATATTCTTCAATGCAACCAAGGGTAATTATACTAAAGACGAAATAATAGACTTCTTAAAGAGGAATCCTGTAACCGGATTAATTATAAATGAGGAATATCTGGGTGACTCTTTTATAAAGGAAATAAAAAATCTGGAAATATCAATATACTTAGATGGAGTAGATATAGACGCAGATATAAACCAATATGAAAATATAGATGGGTTTTTGTTAAGCTATTACTAACTTTGAGACTTGGCTTGAAAAAACCTTAACGTTTGCAAAGCTTTGATAACGCTTTTAGAATGGGAATAAAAAGAAAACCCTATTGGACAAATAAATATCCAAGAGGGTTTTCTTTTGTAATATCATTCTATACTTGACGTATTTCCCCTTATTACGCCCAAAGTTACCTACTGGCTCAAAAGTGATGATATATCTCACAATGTGCTTAAAATTAAGAGCTTTTATAAATCTATACGACATGTTCCCGTTGCACATTCCACATGG
>DUSG01000184.1 GCA_012842725.1 Clostridiales bacterium | reverse complement strand
TTTTTTATATCGATTTTATAGACCTCTTCCAATGCATTGCCTGTGATAATATCTTTTATTGTACCATAGGCATGTTTCTTTCCGTCATTTAATAAAATAACTTTGTTGCAATACAGTTGAACTAAATTCAGGTCATGAAGGACTGCAACTACAGCTCTTTCTTTTTGTTTCACCCATTCATTGATATATTCCAGTATTTCTATCTGGTATTTCAAATCCAGGTGGTTGGTAGGTTCATCCAGCAATATTATTTTTGGGTCCTGAGCGAAAATTTTGGCTAGAAAGACTCTCTGCAGCTGGCCTCCTGAAAGCTGATTGATTTTGGTATTTCTTATATTCAATAGACCTAATCTTTCCATAGAATCGTATATTGCATCTTTATCAATGGACGAGAGGCGTGGAACCATGCCGTTCATATGACAATACCTTCCCAAAGCTACTGTTTCATATACGGTATATGGAAAGTATATTGATTTCATTTGGGTCATCAAAGCGATTTTTTTAGCCAGCGCCTTTCTTTTCATATTTGAAATCTCTATTCCGTCGATTTTTATGCTTCCCCTATAAGGTATGAGATTTGCCAGCGATTTCAGCAAAGTTGATTTTCCGCATCCATTGGGACCTATTATGCATAAACTGGAACCTGGTTCTAAATTGAATGATATATCTTTAATAATATCTTTATCGTTATAGCCACAGAATAAATTGTCTACACTAAGCATTTAAACCACCTGTTTTTTTGAAATATATATATGCAAAAAACGGAGCTCCGATTAGAGCCGTAACTGCACTTACAGGTAATTCTGAGGGCGCTATGATGGTTCTTGCTATCATATCTGAAACAATCATCAGCGCGCCCCCAAATATGGCTGACATAGGCAGCACATATATATGTCTTGAGCCAAAAAATTTTCTTGCAACATGGGGAGCTATGAGGTCAACGAATCCTATGATACCGCTTAAAGCTACGGCACTGCCGGTCAATACTGAAGAATATATCATCAATCTGATTTTTATCTTTTCAGTTTCCACACCGTTGGATTTAGCTTCATCTTCTCCAAAGGTTAATAGGTCCATTTCATTTGTATATTTAGCAACTCCAACGATACCAATGATGAAGAATATCAATGCAGCTTTTACATAATTCCAGCCTCTCAGTGCGAAAGAGCCCATCTGCCATAAAACTATACTTTCTATGTTTTCACGATACAAAGAAGTAAGTATCAACAGGGCGGCATTTATAAACAAGGAAAAAATCATGCCGATCAATATTATCGTGTTATTGGACAAGCCCTCATCAACTTTCTTGGCAAAAGCTATTACTGCAAACACTGTTGCAAGGCCAGATAAAAAACCAATCAGAGGCAAGGTAAGGCTTCCAATAACAGGTATGCTTATGCCGAATACTATCACAAGGCCGGCACAAAAAGATGAACCTGCAGAAACTCCTAAAGTATAAGGACTGGCCAGTGGATTTTTCAATATTGACTGAACAACTGTTCCACTGGCAGATAAAGCCGCCCCTGCCAGGAATGCCAGAAAAACTCTTGGAAGTCTCAAATTCCATATAATAGATATACTGTTAGGTTTCAATTCTCTTTCTATAGGAAGATTGAATAATTTATAGAGTATGATTTTTATGATGTCTGGAACTTTAATGTCTACAGTGCCTATCAAGACAGCCAACAGCATTATTATGATGGTTGCGGCTATAATAATGATTACCTTGCCTTTATTCATAAAACTCCGGATAGATTGCATGTCCAATTTCTCTTATGGCTTTTACTATATTTTGCGAAGACCTTGAAGAAGAATTTGCATCTATATAGTAGACCTGATTATTAGCTACTGCAGTTATGCTGCCCCAACCATCACGGCTTTTTATCTCCTCAACAGGATTATCTATGTAGTTTACATTGGTGAGGATAACTTCCGGGTTTGCTTCTAATACAGCTTCGCTGCTGATGGCTATTCCTTTTCCTTTATCTGCAAATACATTATCTGCTCCTACTATTTCCAACATTTCCTGTAAAAATGAGCCTTTACCGAAGGTATATAAATCAGGAGCAGGCGATATTTCAAAATATACTCTTTTCTTTTCAGTTATTGTCTCACCTATCTTTTTATATTTATCGATTTCCTTTTTCATGTTTTCTATTATTTCAGCCGCTTTCTTTGAAGTACCCGTAATCTCTCCTATAAAGCTTATATCGTCATATATTCCCTGTATACTGTTGCTGATTGGTATGTATACCACTGTTATGCCTGATTCTTTTAATAATGAAAATGGGTCTCTTCCACCTAACTTGTTCATTTCTGAAGCTATTATAATATCCGGATTCAGTTCGATTATAGTTTCTGCATCTGGATTCATTAAATCGATATATGTTACATCAGGGTTTAAGCCTTCAACATCTTTGGAATATTTATCGGTAGCTACTATTTTATCTCCTAAACCTAATGCTACAAGTATTTCTGTGTTTGAAGGTACCGTAGAAACAATTCTGTCTACTTTTTCCGGAATGGTTATTTCATTGCCTTCTCTGTCTTTAATCGTTGCAGGAGAAGAATTGCAAGCAGTTAAAACAAATAAAAATAATGAAAAAATTACCAACAAAAAAGCTGTTTTTCTCATAATCATTTACCTCCATAATGTCAATAATAAATTTATCAAGATTTGAAAATTACTTAAATTTATAGTTTCTGCTTATGAATTCAATTTCTTCTACATTATCTGAAGCGTTAAGCTTTAAAGCCAATAAAAAGAAGTAGTCAGATAATAAGTTGGCGAAATCATAAAGCAGAGGATCTATTTTATTTCCTTTTGCTTCATATCTGTGCATCAATCTGGCCAGCTGCATGCATTTACTGCGGATAATGTGAGAGTGGGAGGCAGCAGTGGTACCCTGAGGCAATACAAATTTCAAATAATTATGATTTGTTTCCTCGTGATATACCAGGCAGCGTTCATGAAGCCAGTTTAATTCGTCTTTCGTAACAGCTGTTTTAATTCTCAGGGAGCTGTTCATGTGATAAACGAGAGTTGCTATTTTTGTTAATTCATCCTTTAACCCTGCATCTGTTATGTAGGATTTCAGCAGCCCTATATGACTTGCTATTTCGTCAGTGCAAAATTCATAGTCGGTTTTTAAATCTTCAGGGTCGTCATAGAGAAAAGAGTAAGCACAAAAAATAGTTCCTTTTTTCATTCTTCTACCATCCTTTTCAAAATATTTTTTGAGGGATTTTAAAATAGAACTTAAAAAGCGTACCACAAGGGTACGCTCCGTAATTTGCAGCAATGCAATATGATATTAGAAATGCATAACTGACAGTCCTTATATCCCACCCTCAGAGGATACGGACATACAGCTTAGGCAGGTCTCCCGGCTGCACATCATCCTACTATCTTGCCTTCCCGCTTGCGCAGTGGCGTATTAAGATTTCGTCCGTGCTACGGTTACTGGGGTAGCTCGGTTTTTCCGAATTCCCTATTAAGTTAAAAAACACCTAAGCAGTTTTTATGACAAATGAGATATTTGATTTTGATATTATTATATTTTTCATGATAGAGTTTTGTCAATTAATAAATTAATGATTCAATCTGCTGGCAGAAAATACAAATAAGAAACATATTGACTG
>DUSG01000183.1 GCA_012842725.1 Clostridiales bacterium | reverse complement strand
TGGAACAGAAAGATCTTAATCATGTTTTCAGAGTGTTGGAATCTGTTCTGCTACGTATTAAACGTAAAAAAGCCATTGTGATTTTTGAATAAAGTCAATTATTATTCCTAATTCTATATACAAAATTTAAAAGGAGGTTTAATTATGGCTGTAAAAAATGCTATGACTGCTGATTTCTTACGTTCAGCCTATGGTGGGGAAAGTATGGCACACATGAGGTATCTATATTGGGCTGATGAAGCTAAAAAAGAGGGATTCCCCAATATTGCCAGACTTTTTGAAGCCATTTCCTATGCTGAAAGGGTACACGCTTCAAATCATTTTAAAGAACTAAATGGAAATACTGCGGATGCTACAGTAACAGCTGGTGCTGTATTTGGTACAGGTAAAACAGTTGATAACTTACAAGGTGCTATAAACGGTGAGTTGCATGAAGTTGAACAGATGTATCCGGTATATCTCAATGCTGCAGAATTTCAAAATGAACCAGGAGCAAAACGTTCATTCCATTTTGCTTTAGAAGCTGAGAAAATTCATGCAGAGTTATTCAAGAAAGCACAGGATGCTGCTAAGCAAGGAAAAGATATGGAGCTAAAGGCTGTTTACATATGCCCAGTATGCGGGCACACCGTTTTGGATGAAGCTCCTGATGCATGTCCTGTATGCGGTGTTAAAAAGGAAATGTACAAAGAATTCTAGTATGTAATTCATAATATTTTATAGAGGCAGGTATATAAACTGCCTCTTTTTATTTTCCCTCTGGGAAAGCATAATTAGACCTAACAAATATTAATATATATGTTATATGTAATAATACCCAAAATATCTGGACTTTTTGATTATAAATCATAAGACTGATTTTTGTGAAGAAATTGAATGCCGCAATTCAAGGGAAATTGAGTTATTAATATATTAAGGATTCAGATAATGAATATAATTAATAATAGAAAAATTGAGGAAATTAAGAAGATAACTCATTAAGGCAATGGACATATTCATATAGAAATGAAATTATCATATCGAGCAGCTTTTATTGCTTAACATCTAAAGCTGCAAATAAGCTTTTTAAAATTGTTTTATAATATTTAATATGAATTTTTGCTGATTATCGAACCTAAACTATCAAAAAACAACTTCAAAAGCTCTTGATCAAATTGGTTTTTTGAGTCATTCATTATATTCAATGCTTCATCTAAAGAAAACGCTTTTCTGTACGGCCTATCGGAAGTCAATGCGTCAAAAACATCACAAATGCTTATTATTCTGGCCACCAAAGGTATTTCTTGTTCTTTCAGTTTCATAGGATAACCTTTTCCATCCCATCTTTCATGATGGTATAAGGCTGCATATTGCATTTCTACAGGCATTAGAAACTTTTTCATAATATCATATCCTAATATGGAATGCTTTTTAATAATATCAAATTCATCGATATTCAATGAGTCCTTTTTGTTGAGAAGAGTTAAATCCAGTTCAATTTTTCCGATGTCATGGAATAATCCAGAATAGTATATCATGTCAGGGTCTATACCTGTATTTACCAGTTTATTAAATTGCTTTGAGTATTCGGCAACTTTTAAGGAATGATGATAGGTACTGTCATCAAATTTTAATCTTTTATGTAATTTATCTAGTTTATTATAGAAGCTACCATCTAATTTATTGATTTTATTTGTCTGATTCAAAGGAATCACCTCAAATAGCCCATTATAAAATAAAAAGCCATGGCGCTATATAAGCCATGGCTAATACGCCTTATATGGCAGCCCGACTGTCATAGTGCAAGCACCTTAGACTCGTAGCTTTGCGTCCTTACCTTTCGGTAAGTTTGCCTTTTTCATATAGCTTATCAGTAAAATATTATTCAGTTTTCATTCCAACATTTTCATTATATTTCCATAAGAGTTTTTTGTCAACATATGTTTATATATGTAACAAAAGTAAAAAAGTTGCCTATATTTAAAAGAAACTTAATCCTTATTATAACAAAAATGGAATATAGTTTTGCAGCAATTTTATAACAAATTTTCGAATTATAAACATATTAATTAAATTGTGTAAAGATTTTGAAAATAATCATTGTGGAATAATATCTAATTTAGTAGAATAAAAAATAATAATATTTTTTATACCTAACATATACAAAGGGCTATTGAATGAGATTTGTTTACTGCATTGTAATGGGGGATGGGTATTATATGGATAAAGAAAAGTTTTTAGAACTTGTAATTGAACTGCTGCCGGATCCTATTTTTGCTATTGATAAGGATGGTAAAATAATATTATGGAATAGAGCTTTGGAGAATCTTACAAAAGTAAAAAAAGAGGAAGTATTGGGGAAAGGTAATTTTACTCATTCAGAGATATTCTATGGTTATAAAAGGCCGACTTTGGCGGATTTGGTTTTAAAACCGGATGAAGAAGTGGAAAGAAAAAGTTACACCAATTTTAAAAGATATGCAGATGGTTCTGTTGAAGGAGAGACCCACAGTGCGAAGTTAGATTATTATGATTGGGCAAAAGCAGTGCCTATCTATAATGAAAATGGAGATATAGAGGTGGTAGTATCTATATCAAGAGATATAAGTGAGAATATCAAGTATCAGAAACAGCGGGATATTTTGCTGAAAAGATATGAGACTTTATTTGTAAATAGTCCTGATGGTATTGCATGTTTTAACAAAGAGCATATTATTTTTGATGTAAATGAGAGTTTTTTAAAGATATTTGGTTACACTAGGGAAGAATGTATAGGAAAGAATTTGGACGATTTGGTGGTTCCCAAAAGATTGAGAGAAGAAGCGGTACAAAAGACAAATGAATTGTTTGAAAAAGGTATAGTAGATACTGAAGCTATAAGATATACAAAAACAGGCGACCCCATTGTAGTAAATATAAGAGCTACACTTATGAAAATAGATGATGAGATTTTAGGCGGTTATGGTATATATACAGATGTAACAGAAAAAGTAAAGTACAAGGAAGAACTGGAATCTACCAATATGGAACTGGAAGCCACTATCGAACAGCTTATGTCCAATGAGGAAGAATTGAGAGCCCAATATGATGAGATACAGAAATATTCTGAGATGAACGAAGAACTGAAACAGAAATATGAAATAGCCATAGAGGCAACGGATTGTTTCATATGGGAGATAATAATTAATAAAGGTATAATGAACTTTTCCAAAAACTTTGCAGACTTGGTTGGCGTAGATATAATAAGAAAAGAAAACCCCTATGAGATAATTGAAGAGATTGTTCATGAAGAAGACAGAGATAAATTGATAAATGAATTAACAAAATATAAAAGCGGTCTAACTGATGAGATAGAAACGCAAATCAGAATCATAGACAAGAACAAAAAAATTCATTGGTATTTAGCCAGAGGAAAGGGAATAAAGAACAGGGAAGGCGAAATAACTACATTACATGGTGTATTGATTGATATTACAAAAATAAAACAGCAGGAAGAATTTATAAAATATTTGGCAGAACATGATTCCCTGACAGGATTATATAATAGAAGAAAGTTCAGAGAAATACTGGATAATGAACTGGCAAATAACAGAAAAGGTGCTCTTTTTCTATTAGATATTGACGATTTTAAAAATATTAATGATATATTAGGACATGTATATGGAGATGAATTATTAAAACGTTTTGCCAAAGTTTTAAAAGATATGGTAAATGAAAACATAATAGCTTTCAGGTTTGGTGGGGATGAGTTTTTAATTCTGCTTAAGGAAGAAGAATTAAAACATATAGTCAGTTTTGCTGATAAGGTATTAAATGCTTTTAAGGAAAGGATTGTTGTAGATTATTTAGAGAGCAATTTAACTGTGAGTATGGGAATAGTACGGTTTCCTTATGACGGAAACACAATTGATGAATTGATGATAAAGGCTGATATAGCAATGTATAATGCGAAAAAAGCCGGAAAGAATAGATATTTCTTATTTGATAAACAGATGAAACTAAATTTTAATTATAAGATAAACATAGAAAATATGTTGAGAAAAGCTTTGAAAAATGAAGCCTTTTTACTATTGTACCAGCCAATAGTTGAGACAAATACAGGTAAAGTTTCTTCTCTGGAAGCACTTTTAAGACTCCGTGACAATAATATAGGACCCGAAAAGTTCATTCCTATAGCAGAAGAGACCGGACTGATTCTGCCGATAGGGAAATGGGTTATAAAGGAAGTAGTAAAGCAAATAAGCATATGGGCTAAAGGAGGTTGCAGTTGTTTACCGGTAGCTATTAATTTATCACCTAGACAGTTTTATGATGCCGCTTTAATTGATTACATGAAAAAAGTATTGGATGAATATAGAGTAGATCCTTCATTGCTGGAAATAGAGATTACTGAAAATGTTTTTGCTGAAAAAAGGCATGAAACCATAAACATACTCAACAGGCTGAAAAATTTGGGAGTTAAAATTTCTCTTGATGATTTCGGGACAGGCTATTCTTCTCTTAATTATCTCACATATATGCCTATTGATAAAATAAAATTGGATAAAAAACTGAAGGATAGATTCATAGAAGATACAAAGATTATGGATAGCCTTATTGTTTTACTGCATGGTTTAAACATGAAAGTTGTCACTGAAGGAGTAGAAGAAATTGAGGACTATAGAAGAATGAAAAAAGCAGGCAGTGATTATGTCCAGGGTTATCTATTCAGTAAACCTGTCAAGCAGGAAGAAGTGGAAAAGATTGTGAATATGAACTATGGAGAAATTTTATGTGAATAACATTAATAACTAAATGAGATATTGAGGTGCATGCTATGCTAGATATTGTACTGCTGGGTAGTGGAGGCAGTATGCCTATGCCTGGTAGGTTTTTGTCATCTGTGTTAATGAGCTATAAAGGAAGGAAAATACTTATAGATTGCGGAGAAGGTACTCAGGTAGCTATTAAGAAAATGAATGCAGGCTTTAAAAATATCGATATCATCTGTCTGACTCATCTCCACGGCGATCACGTATTTGGATTGCCTGGTCTTATATCTACCATAAGAAACAGTGAGCGTACAGACAAGATTACCATAATAGGGCCTGAAGGCACCGGAGAAATTTTAAGAGCGCTATTAAGTCCTATAACATATATGCCCTTTCAACTGGAAATTATTGATAATATTCATCAATCGATAGGTATTACTAAATCACTACAGGGTCTTCAGATTGAAGAATTTACCCAATCAAAGAGTTATGACCTGATACTTTCAGTATTAGCGCTTCAACACTCTTCACCATGTTTAGGTTATTCCTTTTACATACCCAGAAAGCCTAAGTTTTCAGTTGAGAAGGCGGAATTTTATAATGTTCCAAAGGAAATATGGAGTCTATTGCAAAAAGGCGAGACTGTTTTATATGAAAATAAAATTTATGAGCCTTATATGGTATTAGGAGAAAACAGAAGGGGAATAAAGGTAAGCTTTATAACTGATACAAGACCTATAGAAGCTATAGGAGATTTTATAGAAGACAGTGATTTATTTATATGTGAAGGAACTTATGGAGATGACAGAGATATTGAAAAGGCAGAGCGGAATATGCATATGACTTTTAAGGAAGCTGCAATGCTGGCCCAAAAAGGAAATGTAAGGCAGATGTTGTTGACTCATTTCAGTCCTTCTATGGATAGACCTGAAAAATATAGACAGAATGCGGAGAATATATTTGGCAACGTCATAATAGGTTACGATGGTTATATGAAGACATTATCTTTTGAAGACTGATGAGAAATATAAATGAAAAGCGAGTAGTAACAATAATTAGTTATTGTTCTGCTCGCTTTTTTTATTTGGTAGTTTTGTTAACCG
>DUSG01000182.1 GCA_012842725.1 Clostridiales bacterium | reverse complement strand
TTGTACAAAAATGTAGATATCTATCTATATTTTAACAAATTTATTATAAAATGCATAGAAAAAACAGACTTATGTCTGTTTTTTCCATTTTAAGTACGCATTTATGAAATTATCTATCTCCCCATCCATGACTGCTTGAACATTACCGGTCTCTTCTCCGGTTCTATGGTCTTTAACCAAACTGTATGGATGGAATACATAAGAGCGTATCTGGCTTCCCCAGGCTATCTCTCTGTATTCTCCCTTAAGATCTTCAATTTTTTCTTTCTGTTCTTGCTCTTTTAATTCCAAAAGCTTTGCATAGAGCATCTTCATTGCCATTTCCTTATTGCTGTGCTGTGATCTCTCATTTTGGCATTGAACGATTATCCCAGTAGGTATATGTGTAATCCTGACTGCTGACTCAGTTTTATTTACATGCTGTCCTCCCGCTCCTCCGGCTCTGTAAGTATCAATTCTCAAATCCTCAGGATTAATATCAATTTCTATATTATCATCCAATTCAGGCATAACATCTACAGAAGCAAAAGAGGTATGCCTCTTTCCAGCGGCATCAAAGGGAGATATCCTCACTAAACGATGTACCCCTTTTTCCGATTTCAAATAACCATAAGCATTCTCCCCTGCAATAAGAAGGGTTGCACTCTTTATACCTGCCTCTGTATCCTTCAGCATATCTAAAACTGTTACAGTATAGTTTTTGCTTTCCGCCCATCTTGTAAACATTCTCAGGAGCATCTCTGCCCAGTCCTGTGCTTCGGTCCCACCAGCTCCTGCATGTATTGAAAGAATGGCATTGTTTTTGTCAAATTCTCCTGTCAGCAGGGTTTCAGTAGTAAACCTATCAACTTCCTTTTTCAGCTTATTTAATTCCTTCTCTATATCATTAAGCAAGGAAGAATCTTGCTCTTCTTCACAAAGGTCTATCAATACTAGCAAATCTTCATAAGTTTTTTTCAATCCTTCAATCTTATCTATTTTTTCCTGCAATCTTTTTGATTCCTGCAACACTTTGGCAGCATTTTCCGAATCATTCCAGAAATCTTGCTGCTCCATTTGTTCATTTATCTCTTCCAGTCTTTTTTTCAGTTTCTCCGTGTCAAAGAGACACCTCTATATCTTTTATTGCTGCTTCTATATCCGGCATCTCAAGCCTGTATTGATCAAGCTCAATCATAATATCTCCTCCTCTTTTATTTTTTTGGAACCACGAAAAACACTAAAACCACTAAAAACATCAAGAAATTATAATCACGTGATACAAGTCCCGAATCACGAGTCAGGACCCTAGAAAAATACCCTAGGCAACGCAACACGAAACCCAAAACTCGTAACCAACAACCAAATTCCGGCAACCAGTGACTGGAGACCGGCGACTCGCAGTTATTGACTGCGCTCTAAAATCTAATTTAAATCTTTTCCACAACATTTCTTATATTTCTTACCGCTGCCACATGGGCAAGGGTCGTTTCTTCCAATTTTAGCTTCTTTAACGACAGGTTTGTTGCCGCCTTCCTGATTAGTTGCTACTTCTTCAGCTACTTTCTGCCTTTGTGGTACTCTATTAACATTAACGTTCAATATATACTTTATTGTTTCCTGTTTAATGTTGTTTATCAACTCTAAGAACATATCATAGCCTTCAATCTGATAAGCCTGAACGGGATCCTGATGCCCAAATGCTCTAAGAGTAATACCTTCTCTAAGCTGATCCATTGCATCCAGATGATCCATCCATTTAGTATCCACAACTCTCAGAAGTATTACTCTCTCCAACTCTCTCATGTTTTCAGAGCCAATTTCAGCTTCCTTTTCTTCATAGATTTTCAAAGCCTTATTGAATATTGCGTCTTTAAGCTCTTCTTTTTCCAAACCGCTAATTTCTTCCATCCTGAGAGTTTTCTTAGGCAAAACAGTATTGTGAAGAAATTCTATCAATCCAGCAATATCCCATTCCTCAGGGTATTGACTACCTACTGTATAATTTTCTACAGCATCAGATATAACATCTTTCATCATATCTATAATTGAACTCTTTAGATCTTCCTCCATAAGAACCTGGCGTCTTTGTGCATATATTACTTCCCTCTGCTTATTCATGACATTATCATATTGAAGCACATGCTTTCTTATGTCAAAGTTTCTCGCTTCCACTCTCTTCTGCGCATTTTCAATAGCTTTTGTAAGAAGGTTATGTTCAATAGGCATATCTTCTTCCATACCCATAGTCTCCATAAGCCCCATAATCTTTTCAGAGCCGAACAGTTTCATCAGATCATCTTCCAAAGACACATAAAACCTGCTGCTTCCCGGATCTCCCTGTCTTCCGGCACGACCTCTCAGCTGATTATCTATACGCCTTGATTCGTGTCTTTCTGTTCCTATGACGTGAAGGCCTCCTAATTCCTTGACGCCTTCACCCAAAACAATATCCGTTCCTCTACCTGCCATATTGGTAGAAATTGTTACTGCATACTTTTGACCTGCTTTAGCTATTATTTCCGCTTCTTTCTCATGATGCTTGGCATTAAGTACTTCATGGGGTATTCCTTTTTTCTTAAGCATACTGCTCAGAAGCTCTGACTTCTCTATGGATATGGTGCCTACCAGAACCGGCCTTCCTATTTTATATAGTTCTTCAATTTCTTTTACTACTGCATTGAACTTACCTTTCTCAGTTTTATATACCACATCGGGATAATCTATTCTTATCATGGGTTTGTTTGTCGGTATCTCCACAACGTCCAGATTATAGATGGCCCTGAATTCATCTTCTTCTGTTTTTGCTGTACCGGTCATACCTGCCAATTTTCTATACATTCTGAAATAATTCTGGAATGTTATGGTGGCTAGTGTCTGGCTTTCTCTTTCTATTTTAACGCCTTCTTTGGCCTCAATGGCCTGATGAAGCCCGTCACTGTACCTTCTTCCGTACATAAGTCTTCCGGTAAATTCATCTACTATAATTACCTGACCATCCTTCACCACATAGTCAATATCTCTTTTCATCAGAGCCCTTGCCTTCAGAGCCTGGTTAATGTGATGCAAAATCTCCATATTCTCCGGATCAGCAAGATTTTCTATACCAAAGAATTTTTCTGCTTTGGCAACTCCTGATTCAGTCAAGGTTACGGTTCTGGCCTTTGGATCTACAGTATAATCTCCTTTTTTACTGATGGTTTCCTCGTCCTCTTCCTCACCTTCAAAGTATTTTGTCAGCATCTCCGCTTTGCTCTCTTCCTTTTCGTCAACTCCTCTTTTCAACGTCTTGACGAAATTATCTGCCAAGTAATACAGATGGGTTGATTTTTCTCCCACTCCTGATATTATAAGCGGAGTTCTGGCTTCATCAATCAAAATGCTGTCCACCTCATCCACTATTGCATAATTGAGCTCTCTCTGAACCATATGCTCTTTATATATGACCATATTATCTCTCAAATAATCAAATCCAAATTCATTATTTGTACCATAAGTTATATCTGCATTATAGGCTGCCTGTCTCTGAGCATGATCCAGACCATGGACAATTAATCCTACAGACATACCTAAAAAGTTATATACCTTACCCATCCACTGACTGTCACGGGTTGCAAGATAATCGTTTACCGTTACAACGTGAACTCCTCTGCCTTCCAGGGCATTGAGATAAACCGGCAAAGTAGCCACCAAAGTCTTACCTTCTCCGGTCTTCATCTCTGCAATTCTTCCCTGATGAAGAACTATGCCTCCTAAAAGCTGTACCCTGAAATGCCTCATACCCAATACTCTTTTTGAAGCTTCCCTTACAACTGCAAAAGCTTCCACCAGAAGATCGTCCAATGTCTCACCGTTAGCCAACCTTGCTTTAAACTCATCAGTCTTGGCTCTCAACTCAGCATCGGTTAAAGCTTCCATTTGAGGTTCCAAAGCTTCTATAGCATCCACTATCTTTTCCAGTTTCCTTATTTCTCTGTCGTTCTGATTACCGAATATTTTTGATAAAAATGACATATATTCATCACTCCTAGTTTTTTTCCACATGTAAGTACATCAATTAATTTTATCATAACAAAATTATTATAACAATGCTTTGCATTGCGTATTCTTTTATAATGATTCCAACAAAAAACCCTAGAGATTAGACTCTAGAGTTTATTCTATGGTTTCCTTATTGTTCTTTTTCCATTTACTGTCTTTACCAAGCATTAAATTCTGTATGTAAACAAAAACCCCAACAGCCATAATTACATCTCCAATGCTGAATACCTTTGGCCTTGGATAGAACTTTGGCATGGCAAATATATCAGATAAAAACTTTAATCTGGTGCTATCAACCAATGGTGTATGGGTTATTATCCTTCCATTCATTATTGCAGCGGCATT
>DUSG01000181.1 GCA_012842725.1 Clostridiales bacterium | reverse complement strand
TGTTTTGATATCCTTAATTCTTCTTCAAGGCTTTTTAGATCTTTTGTGGTATCTTTAATAAATGGTTTTAATTCTTCCGTTGTATGATTTATCAAAAAAGCTTTGCCTGCTGCTGTGCAAGGAAGAGGGATCCTTCTGCCTATCTTCAGAAATGCCCTTAAAGTTTTCGGAGATTCATATCCCGTAATACATAGGGCTTCGCCGTTATCTCTTATGAACAGATTAGTAGTTTCTCCCGTAATATCCACACATTCTTTCAAAATAGGAATGACTCTTGAAAAATAGTTGTCAGGTCTTCTTCCCCTTAACCAAGTATAAAATATTTCCGGACCGATATAATATTTCTTTGTGGTCTTGTTCTGGCTTACAAATCCTTCTTCTATCAATGTTTTTAAAAGATGATGTATGGTACTTACGTTATAGTCCAGTGCTTTCTGTATATCGGAAAGAGTAACTTCTTCATTGACTTCAATTATATATTTCAGTATTTTTAAACTCTTCTGAACTGATTTTATCAAATCTTTCCCATTATTTTTGCTTTTCTGCTCCATCTGTTTACTCCCTTCAGGTTTTCATATAATAACATTTTTCATAATCTGAAAAGGATTATATCATTAATGAGTCCTCTATTCAATAAAAATATCAAAAATATATGATTTTTTCTGATTAATCCAGCTTTATTGTTATCAAGATAAAATTTTACCTTAAAAAAATTTTAAATTTTTGCGCAATTATTCAATAAAAAAAGAGGAAATCTTCCAACGATATAGAATATATCATATAATTTCATGTTACGTAATTATACTTTCATATTATGAAATGCAAGGAGGTAGAATTATGTCAGATAACAAGAACCAACAAGTTATGGACAAGGATTATCCATTGGATCATGTACCTCAAAGCGCACGTGTTGGTTTAATATCCTTGTCTGCAGTATTGCTTGGATGCACCTTTTTCAGCCCCACTATGGTAGCCGGAGGTCAAGTTGCTGCATCTTTCGGACTGAACGGATTTATGTGGGCAATGATTGTAGGAAACTTGATTCTTGGCCTATATGTTGCAGTGATGGCAGTAATCGGTACCAAAACCGGATTAACTTCTGTTCTGTTATCCCGTTATACCTTAGGACTTGGAGGCGCTAAATGGGCCGGATTCCTCCTGGGAGGAACTCAGTTAGGATGGTATGCTGTATCAGTAGCATATGTAGCCGAAATATTTGTAAGAGCTTTTGACGCTCCCGGTCAATACATTTTCTGGTGCATATTCTGGAGCTTGGTAATGGGTATTACTGCAGTGTATGGTTTTAAAGGAATGGAAATTGTATCCTATGTAGCTATTCCATTAATACTCATACTTGCCATCTGGACACCTATTTTAGGAATTAAGGAAGTTGGTTCCTGGTCTGCCCTTGCAGCTTTGCCGCCATCAGCAGAGCCAATGACTATGACTACAGCTTTGACTATCATAGTTGGTACATTCGCTTCCATGGGAACTCAGGTAACTAACTGGTCAAGGTTTGCAAAAACTGCAACTGTAAGCTTCATAGCAGCTTTATTGGCATTCTTTGTAGGTAACGGAATCATGATATTTGCCGGCGGTATTGGAGCCATAGCTTTCCAACAGGCTGATTTGGTTGAAGTTTTCTTGCAAATGGGAATTATATTCTGGGCTTTAGTAATACTTACTATTAATATCTGGACCACAAATGATGCTGCAGCATACGCTTTCGGTATGGCCGGAGCTGAATTCTTCAACAAGGAAAACAAGAGACCATATATAATTGGAGGAGTACTCATCGCAACAGTTCTCGCTGTTTCAGGAGCTTACAACTACTTCGTTCCATATCTCGTTGCATTGGGAATTTTCATACCACCTCTAGGCGGAGCAATCATCGGCGATTATCTCTTCGTATGGAAAAGAAAAATGCCTAATTTGAAAGATGTAGAATTCAAGACTTTCAGAGTAGCAAATATTATTGCATATGCAATAGGAACTTTGGTAGCTTATGTCACAAACAGCAAAGGTATAGGTATTCCACCACTCCAAGGTATAATTGTCGCTGCACTCATGGTTCCGGTTATGAACTCAATTATGAAGAATGACGCTCACGTTGTGAAGACAAATACATCCGTCCAAGCTTAATCCCCAATTTTAACCCCTAAATCTCTAATTGATAAAGCCTAATGAGAAAACTCATTAGGCTTTTACTTTGAAGATAAACTGTACTATGTTAGAATGGCATGTATATCTTTGCACTGGTTATGCATTTTGACAGGTCTACTGCTTGCCTTTGGAAAAGTCTTAACGTTGCCAAACGGTCATCCTTGACCTTTGCTTCGCACCAATGGCACCTAAGCCGGCCTCCATGCCGGCTTTACAGACTTTTCATCAAAGCCTGCGCAGAGGCCTGTTAGCAAAATGCATAAATGTGCACCGATATACATGCCATTCTACTTTATAACCCTTTGTCTACAGTCTGAAAGCCTAATGAGAAATCTCATTAGGCTTTTTTCAGTCAATGTGTTTTTGATTAATTCTGGGATTCGCTGTAATATCTTATTATAGCATGGGCTATTGCTTCAGCAGCTTTTCTTCTGCCGACCAAATCTGCAAGTTTTTCAGCATCCACAGGATTTGTCAAATACAGCAGGTTCAGTTGAAGTGTACTGCATTTTACTTCTTTAAGCATATAAAAATCCGCTACCCTCAATCCTCTGTTTCTGGACTCCAAACTCTTACATACTTCTTCCAATATCTTTTTCCCGAGCTTTTCAGCATCTTTGTCTTCTCTGTAATAATAAGCTTCTGTTCCTGAGGCGCTTTGATTCTGAAATGTGCTTTGACCTATGATTAAAACAAAATCAGGTCTCAAACTATTGGCTATATGGGCCCTATCGCTGAGATGAACATTCTCTTTTCCCTGTCGAGTCAGATAAACCTTGGCTCCTTTTTCCTTCAATAACTTTTTTATTTCTAAAGCAATACTTAAATTGATTTCCCCTTCTCTTAGATTATTTATTCCTTTGCCCTCATATATATCTCCTTCACCGGATGCCGGGTCCAAAACAATAACTTTGCCTTTTAAAGGCTTATCTTCTTCCGGCAGTTCCATATTTTCAATCTTAATACCTGTATAGTAATAATTGAGAATATCTCTAAAACTCATACCTCTTTTCGCCATCTCTTCTGCGCCTGTTATGCATAAACCTAATCCATGCCCTGTTCCTATACAGCTTATGAGAAATTTTACAGGCATATAATTGAATCTGGTAGAATTTA
Organism: Clostridiales bacterium; assembly: GCA_012842725.1. Lineage (GTDB taxonomy): Bacteria > Bacillota > Clostridia > Lutisporales > Lutisporaceae > Lutispora. The sequence goes on along the minus strand of DUSG01000181.1, from coordinate 657 downwards.
AACCTAACTTTTCCATTACTTCTGTGCCTTTAAATGCTTTTCCTCCGACGTATATAGATTTAACCCTGCCTTGCTCATCTATCTCGATATTTTCGAAAATTCCCCTTATGTTATAATATACATCCTTAGGTTTCTCAATCTTAACGTTTAATAATCGTTCCAGGTCTTCTATGGTATAAAACTTATCTTTTCCTTCATCCTCTACTCCTTTGCAGAAATCACAAAATACCTTCCTTAAATAGGTAATGCGGCTTCCTATAACATTTTCCGAGTTTTCCGTAGAGCCGCCGCATCTATAATGATAATATGGTTTTATAGGTTTATCATCAAATGTAATTATTAGGTTTTCAGTTTCCTTTACCGCCTGGATTACGTTTTGCCCTATCTCTATTTTAGGCAAACCCAATTCAAGACAGTGTCCTGGTTCTGTGCAGATGATATGCCCTTTATGCTTCTCGCAGCCATTACCCCCGTATGTGCTAAGCTTTCTGGCCAGTTGTGTTCTTGCAATTATGGCAAAACATTTGATTGTCTCCAGATGAAAAGTTTCCTTTACATTAATAGCTGTCATCAAGCTTATCAATTGTTCAATGGGCATAGAGATGGTCTTTGAATTATCCCAATCATATATATTACACAGCATCTGCATCTCCTCCC
>DUSG01000180.1 GCA_012842725.1 Clostridiales bacterium | reverse complement strand
GGAGTCAATGCCATAACAAACACCAATAACAGGATAAGTAATTTCTTCATTTCTTTTCCCCCTTCTTTTTTTTTAATTTATTTCTTGAATTCCTGGTTTACAGGAGTACAAGACTGAACCATGGTACATAAGTGATGATAAACAATGCAATACCAAATGCAATTATGAAAGGCATAGCCTTTTTAGCCACAGTCATAGGTGGTGTATCGGATAATGTCCCTGCCACGAAAAGATCAAGTCCAAATGGTGGAGTAGCCAAGCCGATTGACAGACAACATACCATTATAACACCAAAGTGTATAGCATTTACACCTAAGGATTGAACCGCCGGAAGTAATATTGGTGATAATATCACTATTGCTGGTCCTGTATCCATAACCATTCCTAATATAAGGAAAATTATTACTATAGCTGTCAATACAGAAAAACCGGATGAGAAATTTTGGAGTATAAAGTTTTCAATCACTATCGGAGCTTTAGCCAAAGCCAATACTCTTCCAAAAGCAGTGGCAAAAGCAAGAACAAAGCATAAAGGTGCATATGTTTTTACAGCATTCCCTAGGAAAGGTATGATCTCTTTAATAGTAAACGATTTATAAATGACCAAAGAAACAAACAGAGCATAGAAAACCGAAATACAAGCGGCTTCTGTCGGAGTTACTATGCCCGAATATATTCCTCCCAACACAATTACCGGTGAAAGTAAAGCCCAGAAACTCTCCTTAAACAGGTTAAAGAATCCTTTTGCACGCAACTCTTTCATCTTTGCACTAATTTTCTCTTTATCTTCTCCCTGTTTGATACAGTAAACAACTGCATAAATCATCATGGAAAGCCCAATCAGAACACCTGGAAGTACTCCTGCCAAAAACAGCGCTCCAGTTGATACACCGGTAGCTAGTGAATATAATACAAACGGTATGGAAGGTGGTATTATAACTCCAAGGCCACCTGCTGTAGCAACCATACCCGCTGACCAGGTTCTATCATAACCCATTTCTATCAGAAACGGAATTGTCATTGAACCTACTGCCGCTGTAGTTGCAGGACCTGAACCAGAAATAGCCCCATAAAACAGGCATGTAAGAATAACAGCACAAGGGAGCCCTCCAGGCAAATTGCCTACAAAATATGCGAAGAAATTAAACAGTCTTCTGGATATTCCACCTTCAGCCATTAGTACTCCCCCAAGGATAAAAAGAGGTACTGCCAAAATTGGTGTAGTATCTGAACCGGAAAAACTATTTGCGATCAATTGCTGTATAGAACTTCCCGGGCCTCCCAAAACAAGGGGTGTAAGTGCTCCCATTACCATACTGATTGCTATTGGAACTGCAAATGCCAGTGCTACCAGAAACACAACAAATATCCATAATGCCATTATACTTCACCCCCTGTTAAATCCGTATTGTCATCTATATCTATACCTGTTGCCTCTACTTCCTCTATCGCTTCCTTCAATGTAACTTCTAAAGTAGTCTCGGCTTTTTTATTGAAATTTCTAATTTTATCTATTATTTCTTGAAAGGTTCGCAAAGTAGCAAGAGCAAAACCTATAACTGTAGATAAATACATAATCCACATGGGAATACCCATAGCCGATGATACTTGTCCGGTAACTTTGATTTTACCGGTATACAATATTGCATATCGGAAAAAAACAGCAAATATTATCAGCATTAATATATTCACAATGATTTCAATGGACTTACGCAACTTCATCGGAAGCAAATCCATGAGTATTCCAACTTTTAACATATTTCCTTTTTTAATCGTATATCCTAAGGAAAGAAAAACCGTCCATATGTAACAATATCTGCAGAATTCTTCAGGCCACGACATTGAGGCAAAAAAACTTCTTGCTATAATCTGTGCCATCATTACACATGTTATTGCTGCTAACAGAAATATCATAATGGCTTCTTCAAAGTGTTTATTCAGCCATCTCAGAGCATTCACGTTGTTTCCCCCTTACATTAAGCAAGCATAATTATATGCATTTGCTCGCTATTTTTCTTATTTACCGGAAATAATATCGAGGAGTTCTTTTCTCATTGCTTCGATGGGGGCTTCTTTACCACTCCACAATTCAATTTGCGCTGCACCCTGATAAAGAGACATTCCTAATCCGTTCATTATTTTACATCCAACTTCTTCCGCTTCTTTTAAAAATTTAGTCTTGGCAGGATTATATGTTGCGTCAAAACACAGCTGTCTAGAATTTAGATATTCTTTAGGAATAGGTGTTTTATCTATGCTTACCGGCATTCCCAATCCAGTATTATTCATTATTACATCTGATTCCGCGACTTTTTCTTTCATGGTTTTTTCGTCTTGCATGTCAACAGCTTCGGCAACAGGTGCAAATTTTTCATTGATGTCATTTACCAATTCCTCAACCTTTGAATATGTCCTGCTGGCAACATATAACTTCTTAGCTCCGTTATATGCAAGAACACTGCAAATAGCTCTAGCAGCACCTCCTGCTCCAAGGCAGAAAAATACTGATTTGGTAATATCTATTTCGGGTGCTTCTTCCTGCAAAGATCTGAGGAAACCTATACCATCAGTGTTGTATGCTATAAGTCGTCCATCCTTTATAACTACAGTATTGCTTGCATTCATTTTTTCGCATAGAGGATCTGCTTCATCAACATATTTCATAACTTCCACTTTATTTGGTTTGGTTACCGCAAATCCTGCAAAGTTCATATGCCTGATTCCATTAATAACATCTCCCAGATGGTCATTCTCTACCTCAGTATAAAAATATATCATGTTAAGTCCTGCTGCTTTATAGGCTGCATTCTGCATTCTGGCTGCGTAGGATTGAGAAAGGGGTTTTCCGAGGAGTGTAACCATCTTTGTATTAATATCAATTTGCATACTAAATCCTCCTTTTACCTTTTTATCAATTATAAAAGATTATACTGGCTTTTTCATAGAATTCCATTATCAGCAAAATACTGTTTTGCCGTAATTAAACACTGTTTAGCGTGTCCTAACACTCCTCTCTTATCTATTTCCTTTGAATTCGGCAGCTCTATTGATATAGGATTTGGAGGCATTGCAAGAAGAAAACTCTT
>DUSG01000179.1 GCA_012842725.1 Clostridiales bacterium | reverse complement strand
TGAAGGGAAATCGATTTTTACATAGAACTAATAATATTGATAAAAAATTATCGAGGAGGTAATATAGTGAGCAAACTGGACCTGAGCAAAATGGGCTTTTCAACAAAAGCAATACACGGAGGACATGTGGAAAATGCATACGGAGCATTGGCTACACCAATTTATCAGACTTCAACTTTTGTATTTGAATCGGCAGAACAAGGCGGCAGAAGATTTGCTTTAGAAGAAGGAGGATACATATATACTAGACTGGGAAATCCCAATAACACTCAGCTTGAGGAAAAAGTTGCAATGTTGGAAGGCGCAGAAGCAGCAGTTTCAATGGGTTCCGGTATGGGTGCAATAACAGCGGCATTATGGACGGCACTGAAAGCCGGAGATCATGTGGTTGCAGCAAAAACTTTGTACGGCTGCACATTTGCATTCTTGAACCATGGTTTATCCAGATATGGAGTGGAAGTTACCTTTGTAGATACAACGGATCCTGAAAATGTAAGAAAAGCTATGAGATCCAATACGAAAGTTGTTTATCTTGAGTCTCCTGCCAATCCTACCATGAGTTTAGCGGATATAGAAGCCATAAGTAAAATAGCTCATCAGATTGAAGGTTGTATGGTATTTGTAGATAATACATATTGCACTCCTTACATTCAAAGACCTATTGAACTTGGAGCAGACGTAGTGCTGCATTCGGCTACAAAGTATCTAAACGGACACGGTGATGTAATAGCCGGTTTGGCTGTGGGGAAAAAGGAATTTATAGATCAAGTCAGATTATTCGGTATAAAGGATATGACAGGTTCAGTATTAAGCCCCTTCGATGCTTATCTCATCTGTAGAGGAATAAAAACCCTTGCTATAAGGATGGAAAAGCATTGCGACAATGCCATGAAGGTGGCAGAGTTTTTGGAAAGCCATCCTGCAGTAGATAGGGTATATTATCCAGGTCTTAAAAGTTTCCCGCAATACGAATTAGCTAAAAAGCAGATGAGACTGCCGGGTGCCATGATAGCCTTTGAAGTAAAAGGCGGAGTTGAGGCCGGCAAGAAGCTTATGAATAATGTGAAATTATGTACCTTGGCTGTAAGTCTTGGAGATGCTGAGACTCTAATACAGCATCCTGCTTCCATGACCCACTCACCCTATACTCCTGAAGAGAGGGCAGCCAGCGGAATAAGCGACGGTCTGGTAAGGCTTTCCGTAGGCTTAGAGGATGCAGAAGATATAATTGCAGATTTGAAAGCGGTATTAGATACATTGAAATAACAATAGAGGTTTCCATAGGAAGCCTCTATTTAATTTCTTTTGTCAATATCTTCAATTCTTAGAACAGTATTATACTCTACCTTTTCACCGTTGTACTCGTCAAATAAAGCCAATTCTGTTTCAGTTGACATGCTGTATTCATATTCGCCGCTGCCGTAACCCATTATGGCAGCAGGTATAACTTCGGATATTTTCCACTGACCGTTTTCTTTTCTGAAGATGTATCTTCGGTAATACATAACATCAAACTTAGATTCATAAGCATCATCCAGCTGTTTAACCAAAACAGTCTTTGTCTTTAAATCTTCATTGCTGTATACTTTTGATATTTCAATCGGTCCTAGAGTTGATGTGTATTCAACTGGTACTTCATCTACCTGATTTTCATACTTCTCACGAATTTTTTTCAGGGTTTCATAATCTATATTTGATATTTCATCTATGTTTATGGGCATAGGATTCAAAATGTTTTTATCTTTACATACAATTCTTTTGAATCGTATTTGTCCAAATAATCGTAATCGGAAAAGAATAAAGGCTTTATATTTCTGGAATAGTCATCGAAAGTTATCTGGAGCGTCTTAAGCAAATATTCGTTTTTTTCAAGTTCTATCACACTTTGTATTATCTGTTTATCTTCGCCGGAAGTCGTGCAACCGGGGAAAAAATAAAAGATAAAATCATAAGAAGCAACAGGACAACTGAAATCTTTTTCATGACAATGACCTCTTTTTAAAGAGCTCTCAAACGTTATGGCAAAATGCACCAACTTAAGTATAATATTATAAATCAACGTTGTAAAGAATAAATCAAGTAAATAT
>DUSG01000178.1 GCA_012842725.1 Clostridiales bacterium | reverse complement strand
CATATAACCAAAATATCTGAAACAGCTGCTGTAGAAGTAGTAAACACAGGCAAAGAGATAAATGTATTGACTGAAATAACCATAGATAATGCAGATGAGATTTTGAAAGCCGGCTATGAAGCGGATGCAGAGATAATCCTGTCGGAAAAAACCGACACAATAGCAGTCAATTATGAAGCTGTTCAAACAGATGAGAACGGCAATAAATATATATTTGTTGTAGAAGACAACATAGCCAAAAAGAGAATTGTGGAAACAGGTCTGGAAACAGACTTTGAAATAGAGATATTATCGGGACTGAAAAAAGGAGAAATATACATCACGAATCCTCCAGCAGACCTTATGGATGGAGAAACAGTCGTGACAACCGGAGGGATGTAACTTGATAATCCAAATAGAAAACCTTACAAAGATATATGATACCGGAGCCGTAAAGGTAGAGGCTCTTAAATCAGTAAATCTGAATGTAGATGAAAACGAGTACGTAGCCATCATGGGGCCTTCCGGTTCAGGAAAATCTACACTTATGAACATTATCGGCTGTCTGGACAGGATGACATCCGGCAAATATTACCTGGAAGGCAAAGATATATCCACATTGAGCGATAACGAACTTGCTGACATAAGAAACAAAAAAATTGGCTTTGTGTTTCAAGCCTTTAATCTGCTGCCAAGACTTACCGCTTTAGGGAATGTAGAACTGCCTATGATTTATGCCGGTATACCTGCCTCCGTCAGGCGAAAAAAAGCTATTGAAGCTTTGGAAAAGGTAGGCTTGGGCGATAGACTGCACCACCGTCCCAATGAACTCTCCGGAGGACAAAAACAAAGGGTTGCCATTGCAAGAGCGCTGGTAAATAATCCTGCAATACTGTTGGCAGACGAACCTACAGGAAATCTGGATTCCAAATCCAGCCATGAAATAATGGATATATTTGAAAGCCTCAATGATGAAGGTGTAACCATAGTCATGGTAACCCACGAACCAGAAATTGCAGCTCACACCAAGAGAAATGTAATCTTCAGAGATGGGGAAATCATATCCGATATCGTGGTGAAAAATCGAATCACAAGGGAGACAAGGGCATGAACATATTAGAGAGTGTAAAATCAGCCTTATATAGCTTAAAAGTGAATAAAATGAGGTCCTTCCTCACCATGCTGGGAATAATAATCGGAATATCTTCCGTGATAACCATCGTGTCCATCGGTGAAGGAGGTAAAAACGCTATAATGGGAGAGTTTGAGGAAATAGGCAGAACCACCATCTATGTTAGAGTAAACAGCAGGGCAGACAATATCAAAGAAAGCGACTATTTCACCATGGATGATATAAAACTGTTAAAATCCAAACTGCCTGAAGTCACTGCTGCAGTACCTTACTACGGTTTTTACAGTAAAGTAAAGGCAGGAAGAAAAAGCACGGAGATGAGTATAGATACCAGCACTGAAGACTATTTTGAAGTAGGAAATATAGATATTATCCATGGGCGGACGCTGAATGAAGGTGATGTTCAAAGAGCCAGGAATGT
>DUSG01000177.1 GCA_012842725.1 Clostridiales bacterium | reverse complement strand
TTTCGTTAACATCTGAAACACCACCATATCAATACTTTACTTTATATATTCGACATAAAAGAAGAGAATCCTTTTTGGTTTAAAGGATTCTCTCAAAAAATATATACTTTGTCTTCAGTCTGAAGCTCGAAAATTCGAGCTTATTTTTCTCCTTTTTCATATGGAATACCATCTGCTGCAGGAGCTACTGATTTACCTACCAATCCTGATACTGCCATCATAGTCAGGATATATGGTAAAGCGAATAAAAATTCTTTCGGCAAGTCTAATCCTAAAGACATAGATACTGTCTGTATCGCATCAGCCAATCCAAAGAACAGACACGCCAAAGCAGCCCCAATAGGATGCCATTTTCCAAAAATAACCGCTGCTAATGCTATAAAACCTTTTCCTGCTATCATTCCTTCTTTAAACAAGCTTATGGAACCAATTGACAGAGCTGCCCCTCCTATAGCTCCCAGTATACCGCTAATTATAACGCAAATATATCTTATTCTATACACATTAACACCAAGGGTATCAGCTGCTCTCGGATGTTCTCCTACAGCTCTCACTCTTAATCCGAAGGGTGTCTTATACAATACAAAATAAGATACTCCTACTAGTATAAATGCTAAATAGGTAAACATATTAAAAGGACCCCATGGTGTAAAATAATTAACGTTATCTGTCTGTCCTGGTTTGCCCCAAATCTCTACTAACAAAAATGTGGTTAAGCTGGCAGCCAAAATATTAATGGCTGTACCAACAACAACCTGGTTGGCTTTAAAGTGAATACTTAAGAAAGCTAACAACCATCCAAATAAAGCTCCGGAAACTATCGCGCCTAACAGACCCAATAAGGGTGATCCCGTAAAATAAGATACCAACACAGCACTGAAGGCTCCTATGGTCATCATTCCTTCCAAGCCAATATTTACAACTCCGGATCTTTCTGAAAAAGTTCCTCCTAAGGCTGCAAACATCAGGGGGGTGGCTGATCTTATGGTACTTCCAAATAGAATAGTAACAATATTCCACATATTATTTAACCTCCCCTTCTCTTAACTGCTTTCTTATCTCTTTATTCTCTTTATATCTTTGAACCATAACTCTCACAAAGTTTGAAGCAACAAATAACAATATGATACCTTGTATTATTCCTACCACTTCTTTAGGAATGCCTTCAATCTGCATCATCGGGCCACCTTTTTGTAGGACGCCGAATAGCAAAGCTGATAATATTACGCCGATAGGATTGTTGTTGCCCACTAATGCAACTGATATCCCATCAAATCCATATCCTGTCAATCCAAAAAGATTATTGACCCTGTACTGTACTCCAGAAGTATGGATTGCTCCTGCCAATCCTGAGAATAATCCGGATATAAGCATCGCCAATACTATATTACGTTTTACATTAATTCCACCATATTCAGAAGCATCCGGATTGAATCCTACTGATCTAATTTCATACCCAATTACAGTTCTGTTGAGCAAATAATATGCTGCCAAAGCCACAATTATAGCAATTATTATTCCTACATGCAATCTGGAATATTTGAATTGCTCAAAGGTCTGGGAAAATCTCCAAAGCTTTGCTGTTTGAGCGATTTCAACGGAAAAAGCTTTACCTGGTTCATTTAAAGCCCTCATGACCAAATAATTGCTCAGATTCATGGCTATATAGTTCATCATAATGCTGTTTATAACCTCATGGGAACCGACCTTAGCCTTTAACCATCCTACTATACCAGCCCAGATACCTCCTGCTAAAGCACCTACCAACAAAGTAATCGTCACATGGATTAACGGAGGAAGTCCTTCTAACGCCCATCCTATCCAGACAGCCGCAATACTTCCCATTATAAATTGACCTTCAGCACCTATATTAAAAAGACCGCATTTATAAGCAAATGCTACAGAAAGTCCTGTCAATATCAATGTGGTTGTTGTAACCAACGTCTCGCCAAATTTGTTCAAATCTCCTAATGCCCCTAAAAACAAAGCTTTATATGCAACTGTTGGACTGTTGCCAAATGAGTATACTAATATAGCGCCGGCCAAAAATGACACTACAATTGCAGTTAGGGGATATAGGATTTCCTTTAATGTATTTATTACACTGCTTTTAATTTCATCAAATCTGTTTTCCATATTTCCACCCCCTAGTGCTTCTTTTCTGATTTGCCGCCGGCCATCATTAATCCAAGTTCCATCTCATTTGTTTCTTTAGCATTGACTATGTCTACTATTCTGCCATCATACATTACCGCTATTCTGTCCGACAGATCCATGATTTCATCTAACTCCAGTGATACTAAAAGCACTGCTTTACCTTTATTTCTCTGTTCTATAAGCCTCTGATGAACGAATTCAATAGCTCCTACATCCAATCCTCTGGTAGGTTGAGACGCTATCAGCAAAACAGGATCTCTTTCTAATTCTCTAGCTATTATCATTTTTTGTTGATTACCACCAGATAAAGATTTTGCAAAAACTCTTTCGTTTGGAGTCCTTACATCAAATTCTTTTATAAGTTTTCTGGCATGATCTCGTATTTTTCTGTAATCCAGTCCTATACCTTTTCTGAACTTTTTATTTTTATGGGAACCTAAAATGCTGTTTTCATATAAAGGAAAACTCAAAACAAGTCCCATCTTATGCCTATCCTCAGGTATGTAACCCAATCCGCTGTCAATTATTTCTTTTGTCGGCAGATTTGTTACATCCTTCTCATTTATAATAACTTGTCCTTCTTCAATTTTTCTTAAACCTGTTATGGCTTGTATCAATTCATTCTGACCGTTTCCGTCAACACCGGCAATACCTAGAATTTCACCGCTTCTCACTTCGAAATCTACACCTTTTACGGCTTCCAAACCTCTATTGTCCAGTGCTTTCAGTCCTTTAACCTGCAATATTGGTTTCCCGACTTCAATATCATCTTTTTTTACAGTAAAACTTACCTTCCTTCCCACCATTTTTTCTGCAAGCTCTTCGATACTTGTTTCTGATGTTTTTAAAGTATCTATAACTCTTCCTCTTCTTATAATGGTCACTCTGTCGCTCATACTCATTACTTCTTTTAATTTGTGCGTTATGAGTATTACAGACTTGCCCTGATTAACAAGACTCTTGAGTATTACGCCAAGCTCTTTTATCTCCTGAGGTGTCAAAACTGCCGTAGGCTCATCCAATATAAGTATATCAGCACCTCTGTATAAAGTTTTCAGTATTTCCACCCTTTGCTGCATACCAACACTGATATCCTGTACTTTTGCTTTTGGATCAACTCTAAGCTCATACTTTTTTGATAGTTCTTCAACCTCAGCAATAGCTTTGTTCATGTCTAATGACAATCCTTTTCTCGGTTCGGAACCCAAAACAATATTTTCAGCAACTGTAAATGGAGGCACAAGCATGAAATGCTGATGAACCATACCTATACCAAGAGATATTGCAACATTGGGATTGGTGATTCTCACTTTTTTCCCTTTAACATATATTTCTCCCTCATCCGGAGTATAAAGCCCATACAGTATATTCATCAAAGTAGATTTACCTGCTCCGTTTTCTCCCAGCAGCACATGTATTTCGCCTTCATTAACAGTCAAATTGATATTATCATTAGCCTTAACGCCGGGAAAGGACTTGCTAATGCCCTTCATCTCAATAACTGCCGACAATAATTTTCCCACCTTCCTAGCAAACTTTCATAAAAACTAAAAATATTATACCGTTTTATTAAAATAAAAGCTAGAGGCTTACGCATCTAGCTTTTATTTTAATAAATTTTTTTTACACATTATTTAATTTCTACAGGTTTGAATGATGC
>DUSG01000176.1 GCA_012842725.1 Clostridiales bacterium | reverse complement strand
TCTTGAAATATCTAACAAATCTTTCATTCCGCAAGTCATCTCCTATGAATTTAATTCTTTAACGGGCTTTCTGTAATAGTCAAATGCAGTTTCTATCGCAAAACCGCAACTCTTATATAGATTAAAAGCTCTAATGTTATTGCTCTCAACTTCAATTGTTATGTTATCATGGCCATTTTCCAGCAGATGTTTTACAATTAGAAAAATCAATTCCCTTCCATATCCTTTGCCCTGAAACTCCGGAAGTATGCCTAATCCGTATATTGCAACTTCTTCATATCCGAAGTATCCGCTTCCGATTCCGATAATATCGTCTCGTAAAACAGTGGCATAGTTTTTTCTGTTTGTTGAATTGAAGCAATCTGTTATGAATTTTATTTCCTCTTCATAGTTTTCTTCAAATACCTGGGAACTTACATAGGCCAACCTTTTTATATCCGACTTATCAGGTATGTAAAATTTTGTTTGGAATTCATCAGCCTTATCAAGAACATTGCTGTTTTTATCAAACTTCATATAGTATTCTGTAAAATCATAGTCCGCACCTAAACTGTTTATACATTCTTTGCCGGATAATGATTGATTTTCACACACAAACAATATATCCTTTATATCATATTTTTTCAATTCTTCAACCGCTTCTGACAACAATCTTTTAAAGTATCCCTTTTTTCTGTAATCAGGCAATGTATAAGCCGATATTTCAGCTTCTTCTTTTGTAGGTATAAACTTAAAGAGAAAGCTTACCAACTTATTTTCTTCATATAGCAGAAATAAATATTTTATATCCTTATTAAAGTTTACCGTTCCGTCCAGATACAGATTGCCTTTAAGATTATCATGTTCCTTGCATCGTAAATATATTTCCCTTATTTCCCTTTCGGTTGCCGCATCTAAAGTATTTAACGATTTAATATACATACAAACCTCCTGTTAATCGCCTTTATTGGCTTTTTTCCAATCTTCGTAAAACAATGCCATTACATACTCATCGTGGTATTGCCCGTCTCTGAAGAGTTCCTGCTTGAGAATACCTTCCACCTGGAAACCGCATTTTTCATAGCATCTTATGGCTCTTTTGTTGAAAGAAAATACGTTAAGCTTTATCTTATTCATGTTCATCTGCTCAAATATGAATTTCACCAAAACCTTTAGGGCATCTGTGCCATACCCTTTGCTCCAGTAATTTTTGTCTCCTATAAAAATGCCGATGACAACATATCTGTTAAGCCAATTGATTGAGTTTATCCCGCAGCCTCCGATATACTTTCCCGTTTCAAGGTCTTCTATGGCAAAGTTATATGAATCCTTTGCATCCAATAAACTTTCAAACCATTTTTCTTCCTGTTCCAGAATCATGGGATAGGGTATATAATTCACCAGCAATCTTTTCAGTTCATTATCATTCAAATATTCACATGCTAACTTTATATCTTCCTTTTTATAAGCTCTCAGCTTTACTTTTTCTCCATAATACATAATAACACCACCTTTTCTATCAATTAATGGTCTATCCAAATCATATACTATTACTCCTTGACTCCAAATGCTTTGCTTGTAAGTTCCTTATATCTGAAGCAATCCACTACATGATCGTTTACCAAACCGGTTGCCTGCAAATGGGAATATATAACCACAGGTCCCAGAAACTGAAATCCTCTCTTTCTCATATCCTTGCTTATTTTCTCCGACAACTCGGTCTTGTCCGGAAGTTCTTCAATACTTTTCCAACTGTTTATAACGGGCTTATGGCCTACAAATCCCCAAATATAATTGCTAAAGCTGCCAAACTCCTTTTGAATCTCCAGGAATCTTTGAGCATTGTTGATAGATGCCCTTATCTTTCTTTCATTTCGTATAATGCCTTCATTTCTCATCAATTCCCGTATTTTTTCTTCTCCGTAATTTGCCACTAATACAGGATCAAAATCATCATAAGCTTTTCTGTAATTCTCCCTTTTTCTCAGTATGGTAATCCAGCTCAGTCCTGC
>DUSG01000175.1 GCA_012842725.1 Clostridiales bacterium | reverse complement strand
GAAGCTAATGTGATCAGAGTAATAGAATAATTAAAAATAACCATATCGACCATGGCAATCAATAAAGGTGCTATGGTCGAATTTTTTTAATAACCTTTTACAAATATAGAATAAACAAAATGTTTAATAAAACAAAATATATCTAAGCAGGTAAAAATTGCTTTTACGTAGAATCTAATAAATACATAACGTTCGGAAAGAGATGAGAATAATGAAAATCGATTTACCTCATAGAGTTATTGAATCAATAAAGCAGCTTGGTAAAAAGTATGCTATTCAAAAGATAATACTATTCGGTTCAAGAGCAAGAGGCGATAACTCATCTAGAAGCGACATAGACCTTGCTATATATCCATCTATAGGATTTTCCAGCAAAGGAAGTTTTGCCAGTGATATTGAGGATTTAGACACTTTGTTAAAAATAGACTTGGTATTTATAGATGAAAATACAGATCCCCAGTTGATAGACACCATAGAAAAGGAGGGGGTAGTTTTGTATGAGCGATAAATATAAAAAACTTCAAAACTACAAAAAGGCATTAGCAAAGCTAGATGAAGGAATCAAAAGGTATGATGAAAAAGATGACATGTACAGAGATGGTCTCATACAACGATTTGAATTTACTTTCGAGTTGGCTTGGAAAACTCTAAAATCGATTTTTGAAGAAGAAGGCCTTATAGCATTGAATTCGCCTAAAACTGTTTTAAGAGAAGCCTATGCAGCAGGACTGATAGATGATGAAGAATTATGGCTTAATATGTTAAGAGACAGAAATTTAACCGTGCATATTTATGATGAAAAGATGTCTATAGAAATATGCAAAAATATTGTAAATAGATATGCAGATGAATTTCATAAACTTCTAAGAGCTATGGAAACGAGGTAACAAAGCACTGCCTTTCTTCATATTATGGTTAATATGAAGAAAGGCAGGTGCTTTTATGAACTATGCATTGATCATGTGCGGTGGTTCGGGAAGCCGATTTTGGCCTAAAAGCAGAAAAGCTTTTCCAAAGCAATTTTTGAACCCCTTAGGGCCACACACCATGATACAATTGACATTTTCGAGAATAAGTAATCTCATACCCATTGAGAATATATATGTGGTAACCAACCACAATTATGTTGACATAATAAAACAGCAGCTTCCGGAATTGGCAGAAGAAAATATTATATTGGAACCTATGCAGAAAGAAACAGCCACATGCATAGGTTATTCTGCCGTTAGATTCTTAAAGAAGGATCCGGAAGCAGTCATGATAGTGCTGCCTTCAGATCATCATATAGAAGACGAAAAAGAGTTTGTAAGTACCCTGCAGCAAGGTTTGCTCATCGCAGAAAACAACAAAGCCATTATCACCATAGGAGTGAAGCCTACAAGGCCTGAAACAGCCTATGGATATATTCAGGTTGGGAAAAAAATAAATGGCCAATGGCCAATAGACACGTACAAAGTAAAAAGGTTTACTGAGAAACCTAACAAGGAAAAAGCCATAGAGTTTATTGAAGACGGCAGATACTTATGGAACAGCGGAATATTTATCTGCAAAGCTTCTTATTTATTAAAGCAGTACAAGAAGCATCTTCCCGATATGTATGAGTCTTTGAAAAGAATAAGAGATGGATTGGATACCGATAATGAAAGTGCCATAATAGAAGAGGAATATGGGAAGATAGAAGGTATATCAATAGACTACGGAATTCTTGAAAAATCTAAAGATATATATGTAATAAAATGCAATTTCAAATGGGATGATATTGGCAATTGGACAGCGATGGAAAGATATATGGAAAAAGATGAATGGGGTAATCAGGTTAAAGGTAATTTCATTCATATAGATTCAAGAGATTGCATTATCTGCGGTGACAAGAGGCTAATAGCAGCCATTGGAGTCAATGATCTTATAGTAGTGGATACAGATGATGTACTGTTGCTGTGCAGAAGGGAAAGAGATCAGGACATTAAGGAATTACTGAACAAAATGGAAGGACATGAAGAATATAAAACGTATGTTTGAGCTTAGAACTCAGAACTCAGAGCTCAGAAGCTAGGGTAATCCTTTTGGGTTTTGCTTCGCGCTGCGGGCTACGGGTTACGAGTTATTTGTTGAGCAGCCTCGGGT
>DUSG01000174.1 GCA_012842725.1 Clostridiales bacterium | reverse complement strand
GCAATAATTATATAAGCCGGACCTTTTATAGGAGGCTTAACCCTTCGGAACGACAGAAGAAGGGATATAAAAGCAAATAGGAGGTCGATTGATTTATGATGAGATCAATGTTTTCAGGTGTGTCGGGATTAAGGGCACATCAATTGAAAATGGATGTAATAGGTAACAATATAGCCAATGTTAATACAGTAGGATATAAGAGTCAAAGGGCAACATTTCAGGAGGTCTTTAACCAGACCATAAAAGGCGCTGGTTCTCCACAAGCCGGACGTGGAGGTACCAATCCGCAACAAATAGGACTAGGTATATCATTGGCATCTATTGATACATTCCATATTAGAGGGGCAGTCCAAAGAACTGACAATAATACTGATTTAGCTATAAACGGAGACGGATTTTTCATATTGTCAAATAGTGCTGACTTTTTAAGTCGAACTTATACCAGAGCAGGTAATTTCACATTAGATGAATATGGAAACTTAGTAGCTCCAAATGGTTATAGAGTGCTAGGCTACATGGAAGATGAAGAAAGAAACCCTGCTCCCGATGGCTCTACAGTCCTTAAAGGAGTTTTGGAAGGCATTGTGATATCAAAATCTAAATCTTATCCAGCCATGGCTACAAACAGTGCTACAATGGAAGGAAATTTAGATAAGGATTTGGCAAGAGTGCCAGCTGGTACTGATCCTAATGATATTGATAATTATATAGAATATAATAATCTTACTAAAACTTTTGAAGTAAAAAATGGAGTAAAAGTTAGAGAGACCACTACAGTATTTTATGACAGTTTAGGAGGCCAGCACAAAGTTAAATTTACATTTATCAGAGGATTAGCAAGTGGAACATCGGTTGGTGCTGACAACGAATGGGGTGTAATAATCCAAAATTTAGATGACATGAGTTATTTTGCTAAAGATGATTCTACTAGTGTAAGTGATCCGCCACAGCTTAGTGGAATTGTCATACCTATTCAATTTGATGAAAATGGTAAAATTACTACGGGTAGTAGCAATGATAAAGCTACTTCTGTAATATTACAAATACCAGGAAATGGTATATTTGAAGACATGGAAGTAAAAGTAGACTTTAGTAACCTAACCCAGTTTGCAAATGAATCCACTGCATCCATAACCAATAAGAATGGCTATCCCCAAGGGTATCTGGATACATTCAGCATAGGACCTACAGGTGAAATTTACGGTATATTTACTAATGGACAAAGCAGGGTTATAGGTCAGATAGCACTGGCAACATTCAAAAACCCAGCTGGATTGGAAAAAACATCAGAGAATATGTACCAGGTTACACCAAACTCCGGAGAACCAATAATTGGGCTTCCGGGCAGTAGCGGATTGGGAGCTTTGAATCCGGGAACTTTAGAGATGTCAAACGTAGATTTGTCTGCAGAATTTACTGAAATGATAACTACCCAGAGAGGTTTCCAGGCTAATTCCAGAATTATAACTACTTCTGATGAAATGCTTCAAGAGTTAGTGAATTTGAAGAGATAATGAGGGATAGGTCCCTGGGTTTTGCCCAGGGGCCAATAAAAAAGGATGTGGTCAGATGATTAAAGTTACAAGGTTGAATAACAAAGAATACTACATAAATTTTGACCTGATTGAAACTATTGAAGAGACGCCTGATACAGTTATTACTCTTAGAGACGGTAAAAAATATGTGGTTTCTGAGACTCCGGAAGAGATAATTGAAAGAATTATAGATTTTAAAAGAAAATGTTATACAAATGAGAATCTATTAAAGAGAGAATAAGCTCGAAATGAGGTGCATATTTTGGATTTAGCATCT
>DUSG01000173.1 GCA_012842725.1 Clostridiales bacterium | reverse complement strand
GTCGGCATAACCTTTTTTGCTACTGCCCCTGCGACATTTATATCCTCCGTAGGATTTATCACTATCTGTTGAGCTACATTGCTTCCGATGTTGTCAGTTATCGGTAAATATTTATTGTAAATATACATAGGAGCTATCAAAGCCATAATGAAGCCACCAATTATAGCACCCAATAAGCCGACTGCAAAATATGCCAACCCGTTACCTCTTCTTCTCCTGGGTTTAAAGTCTTGTGGAAAACCGTAGAATCCGTTATTATCCACATTTTCACCTTCTTTTATAAAATAATAAAAGAATTATTTTGCCTATATAGTTTTATTATATATATTGATTTATTTAAATGTATACGTGTAATTTTCAAAAAATAGATGTAGAACCATTCAACGGTTTTAAATGATGCTAATAATATGATATACTCCACATGGATATATTATCCCAAAAAAATCACAGATAGAACACTCTGCTTATTGAGCTCCTAGGTGCAACATCCAAAATAACATCCTTATTTACCATAATACCCTTTTCTTTCAGGATTCCTTTTACCGTCTCATAGGCCAATTGAGGAAAATTGTTCTCTTTGCTTAAATGCCCTAGTAAAATCTGTTGTACTCCCATATTTACAAGTTCACAAGCCGCATGTCCGGATGCTTCATTGGATAAATGGCCGTGCTCGCTCAGTATTCTCCTTTTCAGATAATAAGGATAGCTTCCCATCTTCAGCATCTCTACGTCGTGATTGGCTTCAAGCATGACAAGTGAAGTACCCTTTAAGGCATTCTTCACATTGTTACTGAAATAGCCTAAATCAGTAGCCAGTCCAATTTTTTTGGTGCCGAAAGCAAATGTAAATCCAACCGGGTCTGCAGCGTCATGGGATATAGAAAAAGGTGAAATACAGATATCTTCTACGCAAAAATCCTTTCCCGTCTGAAAAACCCTGATATTTTCTGATTTTACTTTACCTATTGAACCTTCTATAGATTCCCAAGTGCTGGAATTTGCGTAGATAGGTATATTCAGTTTTCTTGACATGGCACCTATGTTCTTCATATGATCTGAATGCTCATGAGTAAGCAGCATTGCTTTAATGGATTTATTGCTTACTCCTATGTTTTTTAGGCTTTCTAATATATTTTTACAGCTTATGCCTGCATCTATAAGTAAACCTGACTTATCATTCCCAACATATACGCAGTTTCCGCTGCTTCCGCTTGCAATTGAACAAAACATTACCGCCATAATTATTCCCCCATAAAAAAAGGCAATAGGCCAAACATTGCGGTCTATGCCATATCATCAAGCCAATCAGTCTTCTACGCTGATTCTTTTTACTTAGGCTCCTAACTTCAATAGCTTGCTTTCAAATCTCTCATAGCCTCTTTCGATATGTGCAATATTGCTGATTTCTGTTTCCCCTTCTGCACATAAGCCGGCAACTACCATAGCCGCTCCTGCTCTTAAATCAGTAGCACATACAGGCGCTCCCAAAAGCTTAGGTACTCCCTCTATTATGGCAATCCTTCCTTCAACGCTTATCTTAGCGCCCATCTTTTTCAGCTCATCTACATGCTTAAATCTACCGTCATAAATACTTTCATTTATTATGGCAGTACCATCGGAAATAGATAAAAGCACACTCATGGGCTGCTGCAAATCCGTTGGAAAACCGGGATAAGGCAAAGTTTTTATGTTAACAGCCTTTGGCCTCGCATTAGCAATAACCCTCAAAGAATCTCCGTTTTCTATTATGTCTATGCCCATTTCTCTCATCTTTGCGCTTATGGAATCCAAATGGGTAGGTATGATGTTTTTTACTATTACATCTCCTTTGGAAGCTGCTGCGGCAATCATATAGGTTCCGGCTTCCATTTGGTCTGGTATGATAGTATGCTCACATCCGCCTAATTTCTCAACACCTTTTATTTTAATTTCATCAGTACCTGCACCTTTTATATTTGCACCTAATGCATTTAGGAAATTGGCAGTATCGACAATATAAGGTTCCTTTGCAGCGTTTTCTATGATTGTGGTACCTTTAGCCATGCATGCTGCCAGCATTATATTGATTGTAGCACCTACGCTGACCACATCAAGGAAAATAGTAGCGCCAACCAGTTCATCTGCTTCTGCCCTTATAATGCCGTGTTCGATGTTAATCTTTGCCCCTAAAGCTTTAAAACCCTTTATATGCTGATCTATAGGCCTTACACCTATATCGCATCCTCCGGGAAAAGG
>DUSG01000172.1 GCA_012842725.1 Clostridiales bacterium | reverse complement strand
ACTGATGTGGCAAAGGGTACTGCAGATATGGTATTGATGGATGATAATTTTGCAACAATTGTATCAGCTGTTGAAGAAGGAAGAATAATATTCAGCAATATTAGGAAGTTTGTATTCTTCTTATTATCATGCAATGTAGGAGAAATTTTAATAGTATTCTTAAGCATATTGTTGCAGCTACCTGTACCTCTTTTGCCAATTCAGCTGTTGTGGCTCAATTTGGTAACAGACAGCTTCCCTGCTTTAGCATTGGGTACGGAAAAAGGCGAACCGGATATAATGAAAGTGAAGCCGAGAAACATAAAAGAACCTATCATCAACAATGCAATGTTCGTAGGTATAGCTATACAAAGCATAGCATTGACATTGGCGGTACTATTGGCATTTAATTGGGCATTGAGGGAATACAACGGTGACTTGCTGATAGCAAGGACTGTTGCATTCACAACATTGATACTTGCAGAGTTGATAAGGGCATATTCCTGCAGGTCTGAAAGATATTCGCTGTTTAAGTTAGGTGTATTTACTAATAGAATCATGGTTATAGCTACTTTTGTTTCCTTTGTACTGCTTCTATTAGTAATATATGTTCCGTTCCTGCAACCTATATTTAAGACGTATCCATTAAGCATTAAAGACTGGTCGGAGATTATACTTTATTGTATAATACCTCTTTTGGCCGGTGAGCTTAATAAATCGTTTGTCAATAAATTGTTCTATAGACATAAAGAAAGAACAGCTTAATATTGAACAAGGGCACTTAAAAAAGATGGCTTGAAAGCAATTAAGCTTTAAGCCGTCTTTTTTTGTTGCTACCCATGAGTTTTCAAATTAAAAAACTTACCTAATTGTAATAATTATTAACATTCATTTAATGTTTTTTAACAGCATAACATCATGGCAATGCAAATGGAAGAACTTTAGGTGCATATGCTTTTATGGTAGATGCTAAATTTTTGATAGAGCGATGAACAATTCAATTTTCATAGAGTAAAGGTGGACGGAAACGATGAAAAGAAGCTAAAGCTCAGTTACTTCAGCTTCTTTTTCATTTTTTATCACTTTCTATATGTTATGTATAGATAAAACAATAGTATAACGGCCAGTATTAGTTATCAATCAAAGGATATAGTTCTCTATCTTCTTTACCAATTCTATCTTTTATCATCCTGAATATCTTTTTACTTTCATTATGAAAGTTTTCTTTGTTATTAAGGATTTTATTTGGTGTATTATATTTTTGAACAAATGAAGTAAAAACATCGAAAAGGCTACCCATTTCGGTATTAAATGCCCTTGCAGTGCTTCTTATTTTTTCTGTACTGTTGTTCATGAGGTTTGGGTACAGATATTTGTCTTCTGATACCAGATGCATTTTTAATTTGCCTGCCAATATGTTAATATTGTATGATATGTTTTTTACTCTTGCAGATAAATCTCCATTCATGATTTGAGCTTCAATATTATCTATAATACTCAATACTTCGCTGTGTTGTCTTTTGAGCATGTTAAGATTACTCATATTATTCATCCTTTCATCTGTATATTTTGACTGTATAGTCAATTAAAATATTGTTATCCTTTTACTGATATTGTAATGGCAAGTTTTGCTTTTTTCTGTAACATTTATTACAAAATTAAAAAATATTTTAAGTTCATGGACAAAAACATTTATCATGGAAGAGGATATGGGATAAATATATTTATTAAGTATAAGTAAAAGATGAAATTGTAGTTCAAAACTGGATGTGATAAGCGTAGTCAGAGATGATATAAAAGGAACAAATGCATGAGAGATGATAATATGAGAAAGTCTATAGAAGAAATAAGGAAGCCGATGAAAGATGAAAATATAGATGCATTGATTCTTCTATTTAGAAGAATTCTTTTTCTTGATCATGTATATATATAATGAACGAACGTTACCTACAAAAATTATGAAAACAATTATAGTGAAAATAATCGGATGCTTTCCTATAAATTCCTGGATAGTATCCATAACACATCACCTTTTTACAAAATCATCATATACAATAATATTATTAGATTAATTATCAACTATACATAAAATAAAAACAATGGCTCAAATATTTAAAAGACTAGTTTTTCAAATTGGAGAATTTGTCATTGGATTGTTTTTCATTAGAAATAGGCAGCAATAATGATATGATAGTGATTTGGCAAATAGCTTGAAGAGGTATTTAAATGGCGTCATATAGATAAAGCCCCTGAAGACTAGATAATTCTCCAGGGGTTTAAAAATTTACCTCTTGACTACATCAAAGTTTTCTTCAATGAGCAGCCAGTTCTGAGGGAAGGACAGACCCAGTTTCCAGTAGCTTACTCCTCGTAATCCAAATTCTTTTACAAGGTTGAATTTGGCCTGTATGGAACGGGCGTCTTCAAACCATACTCTGTGCTGTCTTCCCTGTTCATCTGTATAATTGAAATAAGGCGCCTGTGCTGTATAGTCATATCTGATAGGAACATTGTTTTCCGCTGCCAATTGAATTGCCTGCTGCGGGCTTACCGCTCTTGCATAGGGACCTCCCGGTACATAGGGAAGTGTCCAGTCATATCCGTACAGGTTCTGACCCAGCATTATCTTATTTGCAGGCATTTCAGATAAGGCATACTCGACTACTTGTCTCACCGGCCCTATCGGTGATACGGGCATTGGCGGACCGCCGCTGTAACCCCATTCATAGGTCATCAGGACAACAAAGTCTGCAATTTCTCCATGGGCTCTGTAATCATGAGCTTCATACCATTCTCCAACTTGGGTGGCGCTTGTCTTAGGAGCAAGAGCCGTAGACATCAGTAATCCTTCTGCAGACAGTCTTGCTTTTGCTTTTCTCAGAAAGTTGTTATAGTTTTCTCTTAAGTCAGTAGGCAGAAATTCCATGTCAAAATGTATGTCGCCGTAGTTGTATTGTCTTGCTGTTGCAATGATATTGTCCAGCAAGCGGTTTTGTACCTGTTCGTCTGTCAGGATGATTCTTCCAAGTTCTGCGCTGAATTCTCCTTCTTCCAGATTGGTGACAACCATCATCAAAGCTGCTCCATTAGATTGGGCTATGGCAGGGAAATTATTTAGCGGTGGTGCTTTTAAAGTACCGTCTCTGTTTACTTGATAGCTGAAGGGTGCCAGATAAGTCAAAAATGGTGCGGCTCTGCGTGCAGATTCTTCCAGTGCAGAAGTGACAGTTTCACCAATAGGTTCAACATATGCGTTTATCTCCGCTCTTCTTTTGGGCATGGGTGGAATATACAACCTGAGTCCAACTTGCAGAGGACGATTGACAGGAATTCTGTTGATGCGAGCCAATTCCTGATAGCTTATTCCGAACCTTTGTCCGATACTGTACAAGCTGTCTCCAGGTTGTACCCAGTAATAGCTTCCTACTATGGGGATTACCAAAGTTTGTCCCACTACCAGTTGGTTGGGGTTTGGAATTTCGTTTGCACCTACGATAGCGGAAACGGTAGTATTATATATCCGAGCTATTTCAAATATCGATTGTCCCGGTTGGACCACATGAATCTGCACAATATCACCCACTTTAAAAAACTTGCTTATATCATTATATGTTCAAAAGCTGGAAGTGTACTTTTTTGATTAATTTTAATATTTTTGCGAAGATTGTAAAATGAATCAAGTAATTTTTTGGAAAAAAGCATATCAACAGATAATAATTGTTATATTGTTGAAGGTATTAAGGAAAATATGTCGAATACTAATTTTTAATCATTATCTGGGAAATGAGGAAGTGATAATATGGAGAAGAAAATATTGGTTATAGGAGCGGGTATTGCGGGATTAAATGCCGCAAAATCAGCTAGGGAAGCGGATGAAGATTGCCGGATAACAATATTGGAATCGGGAAATTTTAACACTTATACAAGGACAAGGATACCGCATTATATATCGGGAGAATCCAGCCTGAATGACCTAATCACTTATGGAGATGACTGGTACATAAAAAACAGAATCAATCTTGTAAAGGAAACAAGAGTTACGGGAATTGATGT
>DUSG01000171.1 GCA_012842725.1 Clostridiales bacterium | reverse complement strand
TATTATATAGTGGGAAAGGAGATGAAATAGAATGGCAAAAGATTTTTATGCTGCAATCAAAGGGCGAAGGAGCATTTATGATATTAGCAATGAAACTACAATAAGTGACGATAGATTGGAAGAAATAATTAAAGAAGCGCTTTTGCATGCCCCATCAGCATTTAATTCGCAGACAGCAAGAGTGATATTATTGTTGGGGGAGAACCACTACAAGCTTTGGGATATTACAGCGGAATCTTTGAAACAAATTGTTCCTTCTGATAGATGGGAAAAAACTGAGGCCAAAATCAATTCCTTTAAGGCAGGATACGGAACGATTCTATTCTTTGAGGATATGAGCATAGTCCAATCATTGCAAGAGAGATTTCCTACATACAAAGAAAACTTTCCGCTTTGGTCTCAACAATCTTCCGGAATGGTGCAGTATATAATTTGGACTGCATTGGAATTAGAAGGGCTTGGAGCTTCTCTGCAGCATTATAACGAACTCATAGAGGAAAAAGTTAAAAAGCAATGGGACGTGCCGGTAAATTGGAAACTTATATCCCAGATGCCTTTCGGAAAGCCAACGGCACCGGCAGGTGAGAAAGAGTTTAAGCCATTGGAAGAAAGATTCAAAGTATATAGATAATAAATTTAAAAGAAAATATAAGGGGTAATAAAATGAGGTCAAAAGAATATAAAAACGTAACTTTGCCAAGGCTAAACAATCTTAAGCCCAATATAGAATCTACAGCTTTGAAACTTATGGAGGAAGCGGGAGAATTAGCACAGCTCATAGGAAAATACAGAGGGTTGAACGGTGAAGAGTGTAAGATGGAAGAAAGCGTAGTGATGGATAAAATTGCGGAAGAACTATTGGACGTAGCTCAGGTAGCTGTCTCTATGATGTATGTATTGGAAGAAAACTATAATATTTCCATTGAGGAAAAACTAAATCAGCATATTCAAAAACTAATGAGAAAAGGTTACTTAAAATAGTTGTAAAACATAAATAAACATATTATATTATAAGTATGTCCTTAAAATAAAAATAGCTGACAGAGTAGATGCTGCGCGTTAAGTGTTAGCGGATGGGAAGTTGCCGCTAAACGAAAGGCAGTAGCCTGCGGTGCAGCATCGCATCCGCTGTCACATAGAGAAGCCATCTCTTCTTTAGTGTGACCTGTCAAGCTAAAGAAGGAGGAGGTTTTTTTTGATTAAAGAAACAAAAAGAATAAGTACATTCTCCCTGGCGATTGGGGGACTGCTGACAGCCATGAGTATCATTCTGACGCGATTTTTTGGTATATATCTGATAGGCAATTCCGTTAGGCTGAGTTTCGGAAACATACCCATTTTGCTGTCAGGTGCTTTGTTAGGTCCCATTGTGGGAGGATTAACAGGAGCTCTTGCAGATGTCGGAGGTATGCTTATAACAGGAGGAGCCTCCGGCCCATATTTTCCAGGTTTTACGCTAAGCGCTTTCCTTGTTGGCTTTATACCAGGGGTAGTATTCTATAAAACTAAATCTGACTATAAACTGTGGAAAATTGCTTTATCGGTAATTATTGTTGCCTTGGTTGTATCATTTGGCCTGAATACCTTATGGCTTTCAATACTTCTGAAGAAAGGTTTCTGGCTG
>DUSG01000170.1 GCA_012842725.1 Clostridiales bacterium | reverse complement strand
CCTCTTACCGTGATTGAAGCTATTAAATCTCGTCTCGGCATAGGGAGTCTTCTTAAAGATACGCTTTATTTTGATTTATTTAATTTGAGTTTCGATAAAAGCGAGGATATCATATCGAATATTACATTTGATTCTATTGATATACATGAAAAACTTTCAAAGTGTAAAGCTCTTATAATAGGAACCGGTGGGCTTGGTTCTCCTATCGCATTCATTTTAGCAAAATCCGGGTTAGGCACAATCGGTTTAGTTGATTTTGATCATGTAGAGATAAGCAACCTGAATCGCCAAGTACTTCATTCAACTTCCAGAATAGGTATGTTGAAGGTTGAATCAGCAAAACAAACCCTAAATAATTTATACCCTGATGTCAACATATTAATATATCCTGAAACATTCTCCTCTGGTAATTCATTGGAACTGGTGAATAGCTTCGATATAGTCATAGATGGGCTGGATAATTTTCCAACAAGATACCTACTTAACGATTCGTGCTATTTTGCTGATAAAACATTGATAGAAGCAGGTGTATTATCATTTTTCGGCCAGACAACCACTATTGTACCGAATAATACTGCCTGCTTAAGATGCATATTCCCTGAATCAACGATACCAACTCACATTCCATCCTGCTCTGAAACCGGTGTCTTAGGCCCTGTGCCAGGATTAATAGGTACAATTGAAGCTATACAAGCAATAAAATACATCTTGGGAATAGGCTTATCTACTGCTGGAAGATTTTTGATGTATAATGCACTTGAAGCTAGTTTTACCGTTATAGATGTTGAAAGAAACAATTTATGCGCTCTTTGCGGAAAAAACCCTGAAATCAAAGATATAAAAGACTATACATTTGTATGTGAAGACAAAAAAAGTTAGGGTGAGGATATATCCATTCCTCGCCCTGATTTTACTTCAAGAGGTTATTACAAAATCATAGTTTTGCAATAACCTCTTGTTATTTTAGCTGATTAGTTGACATATTATTTGTCTATTAGCATATTTTCATCCAACTCTTCCATTTCAGTTGCGCCAACAATCCCATGCAAATAGGAATACAATTTCTTGAGCCTTTCTTCCATGTCCACTTTTTTTTGAACAAGTTCCATAAGGGTTTCCCTTGTTTTATTTATTTCTTCCTTGGTCTTCTCCACTTCTATTTTATTTTCATTGATAAGCTCATAGGTTCTTTTCACGGTTTCCTTTAATAATATAGCATTCTGTTGATTTATGGCTGAAGGTAAAGTTTCCAATTCTTCTACAATCTCAGGTATCCTTTTATTGATTTGGAGAATCTCATTTTGCGCATCTTCTAAAGGTTTTATAAACCCTTCATTATTTGTCTCATTCAGTTCATTGGAGAGGTAAAGTATCTTATTCATCAGCACCTTTTTTCTTCTCTCTAATTCCTTTTGCTCCTGCTGTAGGCTTTTTTCTCTGGATAGGAGTTCTTCAAGCTTCTTTACTGTTCTCTCCATGCTTTTTGATTTGAAATTTGAAAAAAGCTGTATCCATTCCGGTGTGTAAATCAGTATGGGTATTCTGTGCTTTTTTATATATTCTTCGTCAATATTGATATCTTTCATAATAAATCACCTTTTAGTAATAAAAAGCTATATATACAAATAATAGCACAGATATAAGATTTAGTATATAGTATCAAATATTCATATTTTATCTGCCAAATACCGTTCCTACAGCATACAAAGATTTATGCAGATCTTCTCTGTAATCTTCATCCTCCGGATTCAGGCTATTTATAACTACTTTACCTGCGCTTCCGGTTGAATGGATATACTTTCCATATCCTATATACATGGCTATATGTCCCGGGAAAAACAATGCATCGGCAGGCTTCACTTCTTCCGGCGGAATCTTTCTCATATATTCTTCTTTCAATACTGCATCTCTGTATATAATTATTCCGTTAAGCATGTAGCACATGGAAACGAAACCTGAACAATCTATGCCCATAGGGCTCTTCCCACCCCATCTGTATTGGGTATCTAAGTATGAATAAGCTGTATCAAGAATGCTCTGCCTGACTGTTTCTTCTTCCTTTTCCAAATCATAATGAGGCATTTTCTTGCAGAATTCCTTTCGAATCCAACCTTTTCTTTTATCAATAAGCTGAATTTCGCACCATCTATCTTTTTCTTTACCTGTCACATTAATAAAGGCTCCTCTTGTGAGAGTTATTAACTGATAACTTGCATATTTGGGCTCTGCCATTACGTCAGCCATATTGTGACAAATGTAATAATCTGCAATTACAGACCATTCCTTTGCCCTTTCGCTGTCTATGAGTATATCGCTTTCATGTACATAACCTTCATAATCATAATGGGTTCTCGCTCTGTACCATCCATTGCCTACATCTTCCTTAAGCTCAAGCACCATACCATACAGACCCTCATCGGCAATTTCGCTCTCAAATGAAGGATTCAGTTTCAGTGGTATCACATTGTTTTTTACTATTGCCAGTTTATTCATAATCATCAACACCCCTAACATATTAATCATATATAATTAAAAAATTCGGTAGAAAAAGTTATAATAACCTTCTCTGCCGAACTCCATTTACGATAAATAAATGTTGCGACATCTTGCGATTTTGATAATTTATCAGCTCAAATTCCATTGCCGATAAGGCTATCAAAATCTTAGTTTTATATATTCTATATATTTCGAAAAATTCCTTTTTAATTCCAGTGTTATATATTTTGTATCCTCCAGTTTTGCCATTTCTGTTCCAATTAAATGTCTTTCCACCCCAATGCATACAAGAAAATATACATATACATGAATTTTATAGTATTATTGAAGAGGAAACGTTTTTATAGTAACTTATTCAATAAGGAGGGAGTTTCCCATGAATTTAAAATACAATACCAATACTACTTATATTGTCGGTAATTCCAAATCCCAGCAGAACAATCCCATCACCCATGTATATGGTGCCTTTTTCATTGCTTTTGTTATCGACAACGAAACCGAAGAAATAATCGATGTGGAATGCAACTCCATACTGCCTCTGACCAATGAATTCATCAAAACAATTTTTATAGGGAAAAAAATAACATGCGATCACGAACAAGTAAAGGCAGAGGTAGAAAGAAGGTATCTTGGTTCTTCACAAAAAGCCATCATTGTCGCTTTCAAAGACGCGCAGAAAAAATACGTAGACTCGAAAGCGGGAAAAAACGTTCTGCTATAATCTGAATTTCTTACCCTGCCATGTATCTCTCTCAACTAATCTGTCATCTATGGAATTCAAAACTTCCCATTTATTCAGGCTCCATTTGGGACCTATCAATGTATCTCTTGGACCGTCACCGGTAAGCCTGTGTATCACCATGTTAGGTGGAAGTATCTCTAAGCAATCAACAACTAGATCCACATATTCATCTTTTTCCATCAACTTAAGCCTGCCTTCCTCATAGAGTTTCACCATAGGAGTATCCTTCATCAGATGTAGAAGATGAAGTTTTATTCCTTGGGTATCTGTATGCGCTACAAAATCAACGGTTTGAAGCATGTCCTCCTTGGTTTCTCCGGGAAGTCCCAATATACAATGGGTAACAACATCTATATTTCTCTTTCTCAACTCTTTCACCGCGTTTATATAATCACTTAACGGATATTCCCTGTTTATCAGCTTTGCAGTTTCTTCATGAATGGTCTGCAACCCCAGTTCTACCCAAAGATATGTCTTATTATTTATTTCTTCCAAAAGCTCCAGCACGTCTTCAGGCAAGCAATCAGGCCTTGTGGCTATAGCGAGGCCCACCACGTCCTCTTTATTCAGAATTGTATAATATTTCTCTCTCAATACTTTCACAGGTGCGTAGGTATTGGTATAGGCCTGAAAATAGCCGATGTACTTGCCCTTTTTCCATTTTTTGCTCATCATCACTTTGGCTTCTTCAAACTGCTGTGAAAGATCCGGACTCGTCATCGTAAAGTCTCCCGAACCTCTGGGACTACAGAATATACATCCGCCTCTTGATTTACTTCCATCTCTGTTAGGACAGGTAAAGCCTGCATCAAGAGATATTTTTATGACCTTTTCTCCGAACTTCTGCCTGAGAAAATAGTTCAGGCTATAGTATCTTTTGTCATCCCATTTCATAACCATCTTTGTGTTTCTCCCTGATAGATTATTTGGATCGTATTAATGCTTATATATAATATATCATTATTTTGCAGATTATAATATATTTTACACTATGCCTCATAGTGCTGTTAGGGTATTCCCATACTATATTGCTGCGCTGCAGGCTGCGTGTTGTTTGTTGCGTTGCCTAGGGTAATTCTTTGTGGTCTTGCCTCATGACGCGTGACTCGGGTTTCATGTAGCATAGCCTAGGGTATTGCTTTAGGGATGCATAGTTACTGTAGCTACCTTAGTAAACATAATGGATATATAATATCGCATAAGTTATTAGCTTTGGTGACTCTAATGCTCATCTAAAAGAGAATTCTAACGGCGCAAAACGGGCATCCTTGCCCTAAGCTTCGCATTTTGCGCCTAGCGCGACATCCATGTCGCGCTTACGAATTCTCTATTTTAGATTTCGCAAAGAGTCACATACAAAGTTAATAAAAATGCTCTATTATATATCCATTATGTTTTACTGTATAGAATTAAGCTACAGTATATCATGCATATTAGGTATGTGCTTCAGATATAAGAGTTCGCTTTGGCAGTTCTACAGCTTGAACTCGCAAAAAGCCTAACGGCATCCAAAAGACATCCATGTCTCAAGGATGCCTAGGCTGGCATCCTTGCCAGCCTTACGGCTTTTTTAGCTCGTTCTTCGCTAAGAACTGCTGACAAAGCTCACAATATATCTTCAGCACATACCTAATATGCCAAGTTACTGTAACATTCTCCTATTCTTATTACATTGTATCTTAGAAAACTACAGTGTCTGAAAAATAAGCATATGTGCAAGTGAACAAATTATTGATTTTGCTGGTAACTCTTAGCGAAATATCCCTAGAAAAATCGTATGGGCAGCACGGATGCTGCCCAAGCCTTCCCAAGGCATGGATGCCTTTTGGAAGGCACCCACCCAAAATCAATTCCTTTGTGAACTGCACATATGCTTATTCTTATTTACAGCAGCGCTATATCATGAGCCTCACACATCTCAATCATTTCCCTGGGCCATACTGACGCCTGAATCTCTCCAATATGGGCTTTGCGCAGGAAGAACATGCATATTCTGGACTGACCTATACCGCCGCCTATTGTCAATGGCAGCTTATCCTCCATGAGCATCCTGTGGTATTCAAGTTCAAGCCTGTCTTCACAACCCGCCAGTTTCAGCTGCCTTAGCAATGCATCCTTGTCAACCCTTATTCCCATAGAGGACAACTCAAGAGCTATTTCCAATACAGGATACCAGAACAATATGTCTCCGTTTAATTCCCAATCGTCGTAGTCTGGAGACCTTCCGTCATGTCTTTCTCCGGATTTGAGCTTTCCTCCTATGCCTATTACAAATACTGCTCCTTTCTCTTTTGCTATGGCATTTTCTCTTTCTTTCGGAGTCTTATCCGGATACATATCCTCCAATTCCTGAGAAGTAATAAAGTATATGTCGTCAGGAAGATAAGGCTCATAATCCGAATACAGCTTCATCAAATATGCTTCCGTATCCTTGAAAACCTTATAAATACTTCTGACGGTCTTTTTCAGATACTCTAAGTTTCTGTCCTCTTTTGTGATGACTTTTTCCCAATCCCACTGGTCTACATAGATTGAGTGAATGTTATCCAAATCCTCATCTCTTCTTATGGCATTCATATCCGTGTATAATCCTTCACCAGGTTTGAAGCCATATTTTTTGAGAGCGATTCTCTTCCATTTTGCCAAAGATTGAACTATTTCCACGTTTGTACCTTTTATAGCCTTTAAATCGAAAGAAACAGGTCTTTCAACTCCATTCAAGTTATCATTAATACCTTTATTTGCTTCAACAAATAATGGAGCAGATACTCTAGTAAGATTCAATTCCTCAGCCAATCTTCTTTCAAAAAAATCTTTAATTCTTTTAATAGCAATTTGTGTTGCTCTGATGTTTTTCATTGACTTATAGTGTTTTGGTTTAATGAATGTTACTTTGCCCATATTCATATCCTCCAACTCCTAAATATTTTACTAAATTAAAACTAAATAAAAAAACCTTTCATCCCTCAAACAGGGACGAAAGGTTAACTTCCGCGGTACCACCCAAATTAACCATATGGTTCTTCCACATGGTTCACTCTG
Source organism: Clostridiales bacterium (assembly GCA_012842725.1). GTDB lineage: Bacteria > Bacillota > Clostridia > Lutisporales > Lutisporaceae > Lutispora. The sequence continues at coordinate 281 of DUSG01000170.1, read as the reverse complement.
CCGATACGGAATATTATATATAAAATAATATTCGATATCGCCCAATTTTAACGCTTTGGCCGCGTCTAAGCCTACTCTCTTATAAGATTTCGGTTAGAGATTCAGGGATGTTCTTCAATTAGGATTTCGTATCGGATTCCCACCGGCACCGACTCTCTTGGACTACCTTCCTAATCTACTCTTCCCATCATAATCTTTATGCGATATGTATTATAATGATATTATAGTATAATCTAATAATATAAAAGTGTCAATAATATTTTTTCAGTTGTATATTATTT
>DUSG01000169.1 GCA_012842725.1 Clostridiales bacterium | reverse complement strand
GTGCATAGTGCCTCTTTTCTGTCTCATATTCAACGTGTGCTGTGTTTATTGTTATTCCTCTTTCCTTTTCTTCCGGAGCCTTGTCTATTTCATCATACTTTGTCGCTATTGCTGTACCATATTTAGCCAATACTGTTGTTATTGCAGCTGTCAATGTTGTCTTCCCATGGTCTACGTGTCCTATGGTTCCTATGTTTACATGGGGTTTGGTTCTTTCAAATTTAGCCTTTGCCATCTCCTATTTTCCTCCTTTAACACATCAATTACTTATCGTATTTATCTCTTCTTATTTTTCTAATATTTTGTCAGCTATATTTTTGGGAACCTCCTCAAAGTGACTCATTTCCATTGAGTAGACTCCTCTTCCTTGTGTCTTGGATCTCAAATCTGTCGCATAGCCAAACATTTCAGCCAAAGGTACATAGCATCTTATAACCTGAGCTCCCATTCTGGCTTCCATGCCTTCTATTTTCCCTCTTCTTGAGTTGATATCACCTATTACGTCGCCCATATATTCTTCAGGTACAGTTATTTCAACTTTCATTATAGGCTCTAAAAGAACAGGATTTGCTTTTCTCATTGCTTCTTTAAATGCCATTGATGCCGCAATCTTGAAGGCCATTTCAGATGAGTCAACTTCATGGAAAGAACCATCAAACAAAGTTACCTTGACATCGATAACATTATATCCGCCAAGTACACCGTTTAACAGAGCTTCCTCTACTCCATTCTGAATGGCAGGTATATATTCTTTAGGAATTACACCGCCAACTATTTTGTTTACAAATTCAAATCCGGTACCTGGCTCCTTCGGTTCTATTTCAAGCCACACATGACCGTATTGTCCCTTACCTCCAGATTGCCTTATAAACTTACCTTCAGCCTGAACTTTTTTCTTGATGGTCTCCTTATAGGCTACCTGAGGTTTTCCTATATTGGCTTCCACCTTATATTCTCTCATCATTCTGTCAACTATTATTTCCAGATGCAATTCGCCCATTCCAGCAATTATGGTCTGACCGGTCTCGTTATCTGTATATGTCCTAAAAGTTGGATCTTCTTCAGACAACTTAGCCAATGCCATTGCCATTTTGTCCTGGCCTGCTTTTGTCTTAGGTTCTATTGCAACATTGATAACAGGTTCCGGGAACTGCATTTTTTCCAGTATAATAGGTGAGTCTTCTATACATAATGTGTCACCTGTGGAAACATCCTTAAGTCCTATGGCTGCCGCAATATCCCCGGTAAATACCTCTTTTACATCTTCTCTGTGATTAGCATGCATTAGAACTATTCTGCCAAGTCTTTCTCTTTTACCTTTTGTAGAATTGTAGATAGTGGTACCTGATTCAACCTTTCCTGAGTATACTCTGAAGAAGGCCAACTTTCCTACGAATGGGTCAACCATTATCTTAAATGCCAATGCTGAAAATGGTTCATTATCATCAGGTTTTCTGATTAATTTCTGGTCTCCTTCAATATTTGTACCTTCAACAGGTGGTATATCCACAGGTGAAGGCAGGTAATCCACAATAGCATCAAGTACTAATTGTACTCCTTTGTTTTTATAAGATGATCCACAAAGAACAGGGATCATTTTAACAGCTAATGTACCTTTTCTTATGGCAGCTTTTAACTCTTCAACTGTAATTTCTTCACCTTCAAGATACTTCATCATCAATTCTTCATCATTGTCCGAAGCAGCTTCTATTAGCTTTTCTCTATATTCAAGAGCCAAATCCATCATGTCTTCTGGTATATCTGTTTCCTCGATTACCTTGCCCAAATCATCCTTGTATATTTCTGCTCTCATGGTAACAAGGTCTATTATGCCAATAAAGTCGCTTTCCTTACCTATTGGCAGTTGTATAGGTACTGCGTTGGCTCTTAATCTTTCTTTTATCATATCTACTACTCTGAAGAAATCTGCCCCTATTATATCCATTTTGTTTACATAGGCTATTCGCGGTACATTATATTTATCCGCTTGACGCCAAACTGTTTCGGATTGAGGCTCAACTCCGCCTTTTGCACAGAACACAGCAACTGAACCGTCGAGAACACGCAGTGATCTTTCTACCTCTACAGTAAAATCCACGTGCCCCGGCGTATCAATAATATTTATTCTGTGGCCTTTCCATTGAGCAGTAGTAGCTGCGGATGTAATGGTGATTCCTCTCTCCTGTTCTTGCTCCATCCAGTCCATGGTAGCAGAGCCTTCATGAGTTTCTCCCAACTTATGGGTTCTGCCTGTATAGTATAGTATTCTTTCTGTTGTTGTGGTTTTTCCTGCATCTATATGGGCCATAATTCCTATGTTTCTAACTTTTTCTAGTGGAAATTGCCTAGGCACTTTTATCCTCCTCTCTATAGCAAGAATCACTTTTATGTTTCCCAACAATTTCAGTTTTACACAGTTTCATATTATTAATTACCATCTGTAGTGTGCAAATGCCTTGTTAGCCTCAGCCATCTTATGAGTATCTTCTTTCTTCTTGACACTGGCGCCTACATTATTGGCAGCATCCATTATCTCGGCAGCCAGTCTCTCTCTCATGGTTTTTTCGCCTCTGTTTCTGGCGAATTCAACTAACCATCTCATGCCCAATGCTTGTCGTCTTTCAGGTCTAACCTCAACAGGAACTTGATAGGTTGCTCCACCTATTCTTCTTGCTTTAACTTCCAATACAGGCATAACATTGTTCATAGCTGCTTCAAATACTTCCAAAGGATCTTTTCCTGTCTTTTCTCTAATTATGTCAAAGGCTCTATATACTATTTTCTCAGCTATACCTTTTTTACCGTCTAACATAACATAGTTAATAAGCTTTGAAACTATTTTTTGATTATATATAGGATCCGGTAATATATCTCGCTTTGGAACATGTCCTTTTCTTGGCACTTTGCTTCCCTCCTTAACATTTATTATTCATCGGTACTCGGCAATGTATTTACATTATGCCGTTGTGCGCAATATATATATCTACACAGCCAGGCTGTGATATAAATTCCGCACAATATTATTTCTTAGGTCTTTTTGCGCCATACTTTGATCTGCCTTGCTTTCTGTTAGCAACACCAGCAGCGTCCAGAGTTCCTCTTATAATGTGGTATCTAACACCAGGCAAATCCTTAACCCTGCCACCTCTTATCAATACAACAGAGTGCTCCTGAAGATTATGGCCTATTCCAGGAATATATCCTGTAACTTCAATTCCATTTGTAAGCTTTACTCTGGCGATTTTTCTTAAAGCTGAGTTAGGCTTCTTAGGAGTAGTTGTCTTAACTACTGTGCATACCCCTCTCTTCTGAGGACACTCTTGTAAAGCTGGTGCAGTTGATTTGTATGTTACTTTTTCTCTGCCCCTTCTTACCAACTGATTAATTGTAGGCATAAATACACCTCCTTGTGGTTATTTTATATAAATAAGCCCCTTTTATTGAAGGGGCTTATTTTAGGATTTCAACAGTGATGCGCATGAAGCATTTACATCAATGCCGCATGCGTCTCCAAGTTGCTTCATTGTTTCTACATGAACTATTTCAATGTTCTTTCCCCTACACGCTTCCAGTATACTGTTTTTTATATTATCATCTGCATCATCAGCTATATAAACTATGTCCACTTTATCATTATTGATTGCCTTAACCGTTTGCTTAAACCCGATTATCCTTTTCTTAGAGGATTTCAACCTTTGCATAAAGCTTCCTCCTCTCCTAAAAAGGCCCTTGTATGCTGAATTTCAACATACTTTTTAATTTTAGCATTATCATTATTTTATTGTCAATATTAAATATTTGGTTCTTCATTTTGTACTTTTTCCTCTTCTCCATCCTTTGAAACATTTTCATCAGCTACTTCAATTGTTGTATCCTTATATAATTTCATACCTGTGCCTGCAGGGATCAATTTTCCTATTATAACATTTTCCTTGAGTCCAATCAGTGGGTCGACCTTTCCTTTTATTGCTGCTTCTGTCAATACTCTGGTAGTTTCCTGGAAAGATGCAGCTGACAGGAAGGAATCCGTAGCTAGCGAAGCTTTGGTTATTCCCAGTAGAACTCTCTTTCCAGTAGCTTTTTTACCGCCTTGTTTTTCAATTTCTGCATTCTCTTCTTCAAACTTGAACATATCTACCAGACCACCTGGCAGTAGATCTGTATCTCCTGGGTCTTCAACTTTAACCTTTCTTAGCATCTGTCTAACGATAACTTCGATATGTTTATCAGCTATATCAACACCTTGAAGCCTGTATACTCTTTGGACTTCATGAAGCAGATAAGTCTGTACTCCTGCTACACCTTTTATTTTAAGTATATCGTGAGGATTTACAGAACCTTCTGTGATCTCATCACCGGCTTCAATTATGTCACCATCAGAAACCTTAAGTCTGGATCCGTATGGTATTGTATAGGTTCTTGTTTCTCCGTCATCACTGATAATTGTCACTTCTTTTTTCTTCTTTGTATCGTTTATCTTCACTACGCCCGAAATTTCAGATATTGTTGCCAAACCTTTAGGTTTTCTTGCCTCAAACAATTCTTCAACTCTTGGAAGACCTTGAGTAATATCATCACCGGCAACTCCACCTGTATGGAAAGTTCTCATTGTAAGCTGAGTTCCAGGTTCACCGATAGATTGAGCAGCAATAATTCCCACTGCTTCACCAATGTTTACAGGATCTCCTGTAGCCAGATTCATGCCATAGCATTTTGCACAAACTCCATATCTTGAACGACAGGTTAATACCGAACGTATATAAACTTTCTTAATACCTGCTTCTCTAATTTTTGAAGCCATGCTCTCGTTAATCATGGTATTCTTCTTCACCAGGATCTCACCGGTTTCAGGATGCACAATATCTTCCATGGCGAATCTTCCTACAAGCCTGTCTTCTAATTTTTCAATAACTTCATTACCGTCTTTTATTTCTGTTACCCAAATGCCTTCTTCAGTTTCACAATCTTCTTCACGGACTATAACGTCCTGACTGACATCTACAAGCCTACGAGTAAGGTATCCTGAGTCTGCCGTCCTAAGAGCTGTATCTGCAAGACCTTTTCTTGCTCCGTGAGTAGAAGTAAAGAATTCCAAAACGTTTAGTCCTTCACGGAAATTAGCTTTAATAGGTATTTCTATAATTCTACCGGAAGTATCAGCCATCAAACCTCTCATTCCCGCCAACTGGCTTATCTGATTGACGCTTCCTCTAGCTCCTGAATTAGCCATCATAAATACAGGATTCAATCTATCCAGATTATCCATCAAAGCTTTTGTAATCTCATCCTTGGTTTTCTTCCAAGTTTCTATTACTCTCTCATATCTCTCTTCGTTAGATATGAGCCCTCTTCTGTACATTTTTTCTATAGTATCGATTTGTGCATCTGCTTCTGACAACAATCTTTTCTTAGCTTCAGGTATTGCTATATCAGTTATTCCTATAGTTACTGCTCCTTTTGTGGAATAATAGAATCCATATTCTTTTATTCTGTCAAGAACTTGAGCAGTCTTCACAGAACCGTGAGTTCTATAACATTTATCTACAATTTTACCCAACATCTTCTTATCTATAGGAATTAGATTTCCTTCCTTATCTCTTGGATCATATTCAAGTAAAAATTCATTTCCCTCTACAGTTCTATCAACAAAGCCAACATCTTGTGGCATAACTTCATTAAATATAAATCTTCCCACAGTATTTTCAACGACTTTAGATTTTTGTACTCCATTGATATTTCTGGTAAGTCTTACTTTAACCATGGCGTGAAGTCCCACTTCACCTAGTTGATATGCCATAAGCATTTCATCAAAGCTGGAGAAAACCTTTCCTTCTCCTTTTTCTCCAGGTACATGAATTGTTAGATAGTATATTCCCATAACCATATCCTGAGTAGGACTTACAACAGGCCTTCCGTCTTTTGGTGCTAAGATATTATTCACTGAAAGCATCAGGAATCTTGCTTCAGCCTGAGCTTCTACTGACAAAGGAACGTGAACAGCCATCTGGTCTCCGTCAAAGTCAGCATTATAAGCAGTACATACCAGAGGATGAAGTTTTATTGCCCTACCTTCTACCAAAACAGGTTCAAAAGCTTGTATTCCAAGCCTGTGAAGAGTTGGGGCACGGTTTAACAGCACAGGATGTTCTTTTATAACCTCTTCCAGTACATCCCATACCTCTGTTTTTACTCTTTCCACCATTCTCTTAGCGCTCTTTATATTATGAGCCAAACCGTCTTTGACAAGCTTTTTCATTACAAAAGGTTTAAACAGTTCAAGAGCCATTTCCTTCGGCAGACCACATTGATAAAGCTTAAGTTGAGGTCCGACAACTATAACAGAACGTCCTGAATAGTCTACACGTTTACCCAATAGATTTTGCCTGAATCTACCCTGTTTTCCTTTGAGCATATCGCTCAATGATTTTAACGGCCTGTTACCAGGACCTGTTACAGGTCTGCCTCTTCTTCCATTATCTATAAGAGCATCTACGGCTTCCTGAAGCATTCTTTTCTCATTTCTAACTATTATATCCGGTGCTCCAAGATCCAACAGTCTCTTTAATCTGTTATTTCTATTTATAACTCTTCTGTATAAGTCATTCAAATCCGATGTTGCAAATCTTCCGCCATCCAGTTGAACCATTGGTCTTAAATCAGGCGGAATAACCGGTATTACATCCAATATCATCCATTCAGGTCTGTTGCCTGATTTGCGGAATGCTTCTACTACTTCCAATCTTCTTACTGTTCTAAGTTTTTTCTGCCCGGTGCTGTCTTTTAATTCGTTTCTAAGTTCTTTGGCCAGTTGATCCAAATCAATATTCATAAGAAGCTCTTTTATAGCCTCTGCTCCCATTCCTACTCTGAAACTGTTACCGTATTTTTCTAATGCTTCCCTGTATTCCTTTTCATTAAGCACTTGTTTTATGGACAAAGGAGTGTTTCCGGGATCCAAAACGATATAGGCAGCAAAATACAATACTTTTTCCAAAGCGCGTGGAGACATATCCAGCAGCAATCCCATTCTGCTGGGTATGCCTTTAAAGTACCAAATATGAGATACGGGGGCTGCTAATTCAATATGCCCCATTCTCTCTCTTCTGACCTTTGCTTTAGTTACTTCTACACCACATCTATCGCATATTATTCCTTTATATCTTATCCTTTTATATTTGCCGCAATGACATTCCCAATCCTTTGTAGGTCCAAAAATCCTTTCACAGAACAAACCGTCCTTTTCAGGCTTTAAAGTTCTGTAATTTATTGTTTCCGGTTTTTTTACTTCTCCCCTTGACCATTCCCGTATTTTTTCCGGAGATGCCAAGCCAATTTTTATAGATTCAAAGTTATTTAATTCTAACAAGGGCTTTTCTCTCCCTTCCATTAATAATCTTCATCTTCAAGATCATCTTCGGCTTCTATCAAATCATCTATGTCTATATCTATATCAAAATCTTCTTCCGCTTCTTCGTCATAATCATCATATAAGCTTTGTCTTTCATCATCAGTGTCACCGCTATAGTTTAAGCTGCTGAGATTAAGATCTTCTCTTGTCTCCATTTCATTACTTAATTCATCCATGTCATCATCATCGTCAACGGATTCTTTTATAGTGATTTCCTCATTCTCTTCGGACAGAACCTTTACATCCAATGCCAAACTCTGAAGCTCTTTAATCAGAACTTTGAAAGATTCGGGCACACTTGGTTCAGGAATATTCTCTCCTTTAACTATGGCTTCATATGTCTTGACTCTACCCACTACATCGTCGGATTTGACTGTCAGTATTTCCTGCAGAGTATGGGCTGCTCCATAAGCCTCCAGTGCCCAAACCTCCATCTCTCCAAATCTTTGACCACCAAACTGGGCCTTACCACCTAAAGGCTGCTGAGTAACCAAAGAATATGGTCCTGTAGATCTTGCATGTATCTTATCATCTACCAGATGCAGCAATTTCAATATATACATATATCCTACCGTAACTTTGTTGTCAAAATATTCACCTGTTCTGCCATCCCTTAGCTGTATCTTGCCGGTCCTGTCCATATCCACATCTACAAGCGGATTATCTCCATATTTGGCAAGCAATGCTTCTACATCTTTCAAATTGTTCAGGTCTGATGATTTTATATTGTTTTTCATCTCTTCTAGTTTTTTATCCAATTGGAATATATCATCTTCCAGATACTCAAATATGATTTCCATGTTTTCATCTATGTTTATATCTTCATTGCCATCTTTATTTCCATTCTTTAGCTTATCTTTTATGAATTTAAGCTGCTTTATAATTTGGATGACTTTGTTTGCCCTTTCCAAAGTATCCATAATGTCATTTTCATTTGCTCCGTCAAATACAGGAGTAGCTATTTTCCATCCTAAAGCTTTAGCAGCTAATCCCAGGTGCACCTCCAGTACTTGACCGATATTCATACGGGAAGGAACTCCCAAAGGATTAAGCACTATATCCAACGGAGTACCATTAGGTAAGAAAGGCATGTCTTCTACAGGTAGAATTCTGGATATAACACCCTTATTTCCGTGTCTACCTGCCATTTTGTCTCCCACAGATATCTTTCTTTTTTGCGCTATATAAACCCTTACCAGTTCATTTACTCCAGGAGGCAATTCGTCTCCATTGTCTCTGGTAAATACTTTAACATCAACGACAATACCTGCCTCACCATGAGGTACTCTGAGAGAAGTATCCCTTACCTCTCTGGCTTTTTCACCAAAAATAGCCCTTAACAATCTTTCTTCAGCAGTAAGCTCCGTTTCTCCTTTAGGAGTAACTTTACCAACCAATATATCTCCTGTTCTTACTTCAGCTCCAATTCTTATTATACCTCTCTCATCCAGGTCCTTAAGAGCATCTTCACCTACATTCGGTATGTCCCTTGTTATCTCTTCCGGACCCAATTTTGTATCACGGGCTTCTGCTTCGTATTCTTCTATATGAATGGAAGTGAATATATCTTCTTTAACCAATCTTTCACTGATCAGTATGGCGTCCTCGTAGTTATAACCTTCCCAAGTCATAAAGCCTACAAGGACATTTCTTCCAAGGCTTATTTCACCATATTCAGTTGAAGGTCCGTCAGCTATAACCTGTCCTTTTTTAACTATCTCGCCTTTTTTCACGAAAGGTCTCTGATTTATACAGGTTCCCTGGTTTGATCTCTTAAACTTCAGAAGAGTATATTTGTCTCTTCCCCCATCATTATTTCTGATGACTATTTCATTTGAAGTTACTTTTTCTACAACTCCGTCATTCTTGGCTATTACAACCACACCTGAATCTATGGCTGCTTTATATTCCATACCTGTTCCCACTATCGGAGCTTCCGATTTAATAAGGGGAACAGCTTGCCTTTGCATGTTTGAACCCATAAGAGCTCTATTGGCGTCGTCGTTTTCCAGGAAAGGTATCATTGCAGTAGCTACTGATACAACCTGTTTTGGTGATACGTCCATATATTCAACTTCAGATACAGGAACAACAACTATTTCATTTCTTACTCTGGCTGTAACCTTTTTATCAATAAATCTTCCTTCCGCATCTAAAGGTTCATTGGCCTGAGCGATGACGTATTCATCTTCTTCATCAGCAGTTATATAAACTATCTCATTTGTAACTATTTTTTCACCTTTTTCATTGGTTTTTACTTTTCTGTAAGGTGCTTCAATAAAGCCATATTCATTAATCCTGGCATAAGTACTCAAACTTCCTATCAAACCTATATTAGGTCCTTCAGGAGTCTCTATCGGACACATTCTGCTGTAGTGAGAATGGTGAACGTCTCTGACTTCAAAACCGGCTCTTTCTCTGGATAAGCCACCTGGTCCTAACGCAGACAGCCTTCTTTTATGAGTCAGTTCTGCCAATGGATTTGTCTGGTCCATGAACTGAGATAACTGGCTGCTTCCGAAAAATTCTTTAATGGCCGCTGCCACTGGTCTGATATTTATTAGTTGTTGAGGAGTAACAACTTCTAAATCTTGAATGGTCATTCTCTCTCTAACAACTCTTTCCATTCTGGACAAACCAATTCTAAATTGGTTTTGCAGAAGCTCTCCCACGGATCTAAGTCTTCTATTTCCTAAATGATCTATATCATCAATAGTGCCAACATTATATACAATGTTTAAGTGATAGCTTATGGAAGCTACTATATCATCAACCAATATATGTTTTGAAATAAGATCGTTCGTTCTTCTCTTTATTTCTTCTTTTATTTCAGCTTCAGATTTGAATTGTTCCAGTATTTCCTTTAATACTCCAAGATTAACCATCTCTTTTATATTCAAATCTGAAACATCAAATGGCATATACTTATTTATGTCAACTACATTGTTTCCTACTATTTTTATTACTTTTCCTTCTGCCAGTACAAATGCTTCATTGATTCCTGCATTCTGAATTGCATAAGCCTTGTCTCTGCTTATTTTTTCCCCTTCTTCAGCCAAAACTTCACCTGTCCGAGGGTCTACAATTGATTTTGCCAACTTCTGCCCTGCCAATCTTGCTGCTAAACATAGCTTTTTATTGAATTTATACCTTCCTACCTTTGCCAAATCATATCTCTTGGCATCAAAAAATAATGAATCCAGTAAGGATTTGGCACTTTCCACTGTAGGAGGTTCTCCGGGCCTTAATCTTCTATATATCTCAATAAGAGCATCTTCTGTGTTCTTGGTAATATCCTTTTGAAATGTTGCTTTTATTCTCTCATCTTCTCCCAGCAGGTTTTCTATCTGCTGTTCTGTACCATAACCTAGGGCTTTTAATAAAACTGTTATTGGAAGCTTTCTAGTTCTATCTATTCTTACCCACAATACATCGTTGGAATCTGTCTCATATTCCAACCATGCACCTCTATTAGGAATAACTGTTGCCGAATGCAATTTCTTTCCAGATCTATCTATCTGCTCATCATAATATACACCTGGGGATCTAACTAACTGACTTACTATTACCCTTTCAGCACCATTAATTATAAAAGTACCGTTTTCTGTCATGAGAGGGAAATCCCCCATGAATACTTCTTGTTCCTTAACTTCGTTGGTTGCTTTGTTAGCAAGCCTGATTTTCACTTTCAATGGTGCTGAGTATGTAACATCCCTCTCTTTACATTCCTCAACACTGTACTTCGTCTTATTTTCCAAAGAATAGTCAATAAACTCCAAAACCAAATTTCCTGTATAATCTGTTATAGGGGAAATATCATCAAATACTTCCCTCAAACCTTCCTCAAGAAACCATCTATAAGAATTCTTCTGGACCTCAATTAGATTCGGCATATCCATTACTTCGTCAATATTTGAATAGCTCATTCTCTGATTCTTCCCAACAGAGATAGGATGCACCATAAGTCATTCACCCCTTAATAATAAATAAAGTAAAATAGCCAAAAGCCTTTTGCGTCTGCTTTTGGTCAATCTAAAATTAGCATAGCTATTTTAATATTGCCTTTTTTAGTTAATTTTATACAAACATATATTAAAAATATGGCATTTTGTTACACCAATGCAATATATAATATTAACATACCATATATTATCTGTCAATAATAATATTTTTCTTTTATCATGATTTTTATTCCTATCGTATATTCTGTCGTTTTTTCCCGGGAAATATATTTTATATTCACATAATGTAACAAAAGCTCTAATAATAACGATATTTATATTTGCATCTCTCAGTATTTAGAGAATTATGGTATCCTGGACAACAAAATAGACTTCCTATGAATAATTTAATTACAAGGAAGCCTATTTGAAAATCCATTGGGAAAAGCTTAAATAAAGATACCTCTCCTGTAGTGCGTAAAAAGAGCCGCTATTATGCGGCCCTTATTATTTTATTTCTATTGTAGCACCAGTACCGTCGAATTTTGCCTTTATCTCTTCTGCTTCTTGCTTGCTTACGCCTTCTTTGATTGGCTTTGGAGCATTGTCTACAAGGTCTTTTGCTTCTTTCAATCCAAGACCTGTTATTTCTCTTACAACCTTGATAACTTTGATCTTTTCTGCTCCAGCATTTGCTAATATTACATCGAACTCTGTCTTTTCTTCAGCTGCAGGTGCAGCAGCTGCTGCTGGACCTGCTGCAACAGCTACAGGTGCTGCAGCAGTAACACCAAATTCTTCTTCAATAGCCTTTACTAACTCTGCTAATTCTAAAACCGTCATATTTTTTATTTCTTCTATAAATTTTAAAGTTTTTTCACTTGCCATTTTATTACCTCCTAACTAATTATTAAGCTTCCGCTTCTTTTTTTTCTTTTATAGAATTTAATACATATGCTAAGTTTCTTAATGAACCCTGTAATGCACCAAGCAGCATAGCGATAAGAACTTCTTTTGATGGTAAATCGCCAAGAGCTTTTACGGCCTGAGCATCCATCAGTTTTCCTTCAATGTAACCTACTTTAACGCTTAGAGGCGTTTTAGAGTTTTCCTTGAGGAATTGATTTATTGTCCTGGCAGGCGCTACAACATCGTCGTAGCCGAAAACATACCCAACCGGTCCTTCCAAATACTCATCAAGCACTTCTATTCCCAAGTCTTTAGCAGCTCTTCTGAAAAGGGTATTCTTATATACCTTGTATTCTACACCTGCTTCTCTGAATCTTTTTCTCAGCTCAGTCACTTCTGCAACATTTATTCCCTTATATTCAACCAGCAAAAGTGCATTTGATTTTTCCAGCTTCTCTTTTATTTCACTTACAATTAATTTTTTGTTCTCTAGATTCTTAGACATACCTACACCTCCTCTTGTTGAGATCAGGGGTCTTTTGAACATACAAAAGACCTCTCCGTAGACATAGAGAGGTCATCTATTTATGATCAAAACCTCGGTAGGATATTAAGCAGAACGCACCTACTGTCTACGGTAATATATTCGATTTTAGTCTCTGCCGTTAATCATTAACACGGAGAGGGTTAACTTTGATGCCAGGCCCCATTGTGCTGGTAACGGTTACACTTTTAAGATACGTACCTTTCGCAGCTGCCGGTTTTGCCTTTATAATAGCTTCCATCAAAGTTTTAAAGTTTTCAAGTAACTTCTCAGTTCCAAAGGACACTTTACCTATTGCCACGTGAACAATACTTGTTTTGTCAACTCTGTATTCTACTTTACCGGCTTTTATTTCTGCTATAGCCTTTGCTACATCAAATGTTACAGTACCAGACTTTGGATTAGGCATTAATCCCTTAGGTCCAAGAAGTTTACCCAGTCTTCCTACTACACCCATCATATCAGGAGTAGCAACTACAACATCATAGTCAAACCAATTCTCGTTCTGTATCTTTGCAACCAATTCTTCAGCACCAACAAAATCTGCTCCTGCTTGTTCTGCTTCTTTTGCCTTGTCTCCCTTTGCAAATACCAAAACTCTCAATTTCTTACCTGTTCCGTGAGGTAGTACAACAACACCTCTTACCTGTTGGTCAGCATGCCTTGGGTCAACACCAAGCTTAACATGAACTTCTACAGACTCATCAAAATTTGCTTTGGCTGTCTTTTGAACTAGCTCCAATGCTTCTTTTGGATCATAAAGTTTAGTTCTGTCAACCAGTTTTAAACTTTCTTTATACTTTTTCCCTCTGAACATTTTCTTACCTCCTTGTGGTTAAGCGGAATCTAATTTCCTCCCACATATTTTTAATCTTCAACTACTACTCCCATGCTTCTAGCTGTTCCAGCTATCATTTTTATCGCTGCTTCTAAGCTGCCGGCATTTAGATCAGGCATTTTTAATTCTGCAATCTCTCTTATCTTTTCTTTTGATATCTTAGCCACTTTATTTCTATTTGGCTCTCCAGAACCGCTTTCAATTCCAGCAGCCTTCTTAATTAAAACAGCAGCCGGTGGAGTTTTTGTAATGAAAGTAAAGGACCTGTCCTGATATACAGTAATTACAACAGGTATTATCAAGCCAGCCTGTTTTGCAGTCCTTTCATTGAATTCTTTGCAGAATCCCATGATATTAACTCCATGCTGACCTAGAGCAGGACCGATTGGTGGAGCTGGTGTAGCTTTTCCAGCTGGTACTTGTAACTTTACTACCGCTGCTACTTTCTTAGCCATTGTTGCACCTCCTCTCACGGTTTAATGCTTTATATATCTTTATATATATTATTTAAGAATTTCTATCTGAGAAAACTGTAATTCAACAGGAGTTTCTCTGCCAAACATGGAAATCAAAACTTTAACTTTTTGCTTTTCATTGTTAATCTCAAGTATTTCTCCCACAAAACCTTCAAAAGGTCCGGAAATAACTTTAACGCTGTCACCGACATTGGCATCCAGCTTAACTTCAACTTTTTCAACACCTAAACTTCTTACTTCTTCATCAGTGAGAGGCACCGGTTTAGATCCTGGTCCTACAAATCCAGTCACGCCCCTGGTATTCCTAACTACATACCATGATTCATCAGTCATGATCATTTTGACAATAACATACCCAGGGAAGATCTTTTTTTGGGTAACCTTTTTTTTACCATTTTTTATTTCTACTCGTTCTTCTGTTGGTACCCTAACTTCAAAGATAACATCCTGCATGTTTCTGTTTTCCACAATCTTTTCAATATTCGCTTTAACCTTATTCTCATAACCGGAATAAGTATGAACCACGTACCACTTGCCTCTATCTTCCATTGATAAACCGACCCTGCATTAATTGCAGAGGTCTTTCCTCCTTTTATCATAATTCATAAGATATTGCAAATTCTTTCGGCATTCTGTTTTTATTAATATATATAGGATTTGCGTAGGAACATACATTAACGTATATTTATCTGCTCAAAAATAAATTTAATCCCTTTGCAAATACCAAATCGACAATCCATAATGCTAAACCAATAATAGCTATGGAAATTATAACTACTTCAGTATGCTGCAATACTTCTTTCCTGCCAGGCCAAGTAACCTTTTTCATTTCAGCCTTTGTTTCTTTAAAATACTTCTTGAAACTGAACTTCTTAGCTGTATCTGTCATTTTTCACACATCCTTTACAGCCTATTTTGTTTCTTTATGAATAGTATGTTTTCTGCAAAATCTGCAGTATTTGCTCAATTCTATTCTGTCAGGATCATTCTTTTTATTCTTCATGGTATTATAGTTTCGCTGCTTGCATTCGCTGCATGCTAAAGTTATCTTAACTCTCACCAATGGCACCTCCCAACATTAAGGCATAAATAATGCACAACATAATATTATATAATGCAATTCGGGTTACCCTAAAAATCTATCATAATTTATTGGCCATGTCAATATTTTGTACTTAACAAACACTATAATATTAATAATATATAGTAAAAGTGTCAATATATATATTGAGTATTACCAAAGTATTCTGTTTTAATACCCTAATAAAAGACCAGACAAAGCTGGTCTTTTATTAGTCAAAACGTATTATATTTATTCAAAAGCGGTTAAATTGCGCAGGTTATTATTCAATTATTGAAGCAACAGCACCTGCTCCTACTGTTCTTCCGCCTTCTCTTATAGCAAATCTTAATCCTTCTTCTATAGCTATTGGTGTTAT
>DUSG01000168.1 GCA_012842725.1 Clostridiales bacterium | reverse complement strand
GCAAAAGTTTTATGTGTATCAAGATACACAATTTATAATTATTTAGATGAGATAAGAGTAAATGGATAAATGATTGGGAGGTATAAGTATGGGAAAAGAAGTAATAAGCACAACTAATGCGCCTGGAGCTATAGGGCCCTATTCACAAGGCATAAGATATGGCAATCTCCTGTTTGTGTCAGGCCAAACTCCATTGAATCCCAAAACAGGTAAAATTGTCGAAGGAGATGTTCAGGCTCAGACAAGACAGTGCTTGGAGAATATTAAGGCAATACTTGAAGCAGCGGGTACTTGCTTGGATAATGTATTGAAGACAACAGTTTTCATTAAAGACATGAACAGTTTTGGAAAAGTCAACGAGATATATGCACAATATTTTACTAAAAATCAACCTGCGAGGTCCTGTGTTGAAGTAGCCAGATTGCCTTTGGATGTTTTAGTGGAAATCGAGGTAATTGCATATATTGAATAGATAAATACATATTTAAATGAATTTAAAGAGGCCGATTACCATATTCGGCCTCTTTTTCTGTTCATGAATAGAATCGGTGCTTCTTTTCTCTTTTTTCTTTTCTTTTTTATATAATGACTATACACCACAATAATTCTCCATATGATATAAGCCAAAAATAATTTAAGCAACCAGCTGAGGATTGAATTTGATTTTTTTTCAGGCAACAACAATTCTTCTGCCGCTAATAAAGGAATTTTATCTATGATATTACCTTCTAATGAGTAACTGATATAGCCCAAAATTTGACCTTTATGTATGGGTTTTTCTATACTATCTACAATATCTAAACTGGTTTCAATGTTTGGGATTTCATCTTCAGAAATAGTAAGGTCAAAATCCTTGGATGCCAATAGATTTAATTTTTCTTCAGTTTTAGGAATAGTAATTGTTGTAACTATCTGGTTTTCTGTTAAAAGTTTTTTATTGGAGTATTTATTGAATCCATATTCGAACAGCTTTATAGTATTTGTGTACATGTTTGATGAGCTGTTGGAAGAATTCTCGTTCATTACTACAGATATAAGTTCCATATTATCTTTTGCCGCAGCTGCTACAAGATTGTTCTTAGCTTTTGTTGTATATCCGGTTTTTATTCCTATTGCATATTCGTAACTGTAAGTCTTATCTATTTTCCATATCAGTTTGTTGCTGTTTGTTATGTAATTTCGTTCAGGTTGTTTATTTGTTTCCGGTATGGTGTAGTTTACGGTTCTTACAACTTCCCTGAATTTTGGCAATGTCATAGCATGTCTTGCAATTATAGCTAAGTCTCTGGCAGTGGTTACATGATTATCATCATGCAGACCGTGTGGATTGACAAAATTAGTATTGTATGCACCTAATTCCCTGGCTCTTTTGTTCATCAGTTTTACAAATTCTTCTACTGATCCTGAAATATGTTCGGCTATTGCAATTGCTGCATCATTGGCTGATTCAAGCATCATTGCATATAAAAGCTGTTCAAGGGTTATTTGTTCTCCGGGTATAAGATATATCTGGCTGCTTCCTCTCTCAATCTGTGTAACATTTGTCCCTACGGTAACTACATCGTTCAGATTTCCTAATTCTATGCATAATATAGCTGTCATAATTTTGGTGGTGCTGGCAGGAAATCTTTTCACATCACTTTCTTTTTCATACAGGACTCTTCCGGTTTTCGAATCAATCAGAATGGCCGATGGTGAAGAGATATCAGGTTCCGCCCATGTTGTGACATAACTGCAGATAATAGCTATGATTACTGTTAACAATATGAATTTTTTACTCATTGCTGCCTCCAAACATAGTTATTCATAAAAATAGTATAGCAAAAAATGATGGAAAATACATTATTAAAATATTAAAGAAGAAAAAGAAAAAAACAGGAAAAAAATATTAGGTGTAGAATTATGTAATATCAATGTTCTGGGGGTTGGGATAATTATGAATACTAGAAAGGAAAAAGTACTTATTTGTATTATAATTATTCTATCTTTTGCTCTGATAGGTACTATTTACATTAATTCAAATAAGTCTACGGAAGTAATAATAAATGACAGTAATAATGCTGAAGAAAAAGAAATGAATGATGAAAGCAAAATAGAAAAAACTTCTGTTATTGGTGTTCATATCAGTGGTGCTGTAAAAACTCCGGGATTTATATGGATAAAAGAAGGTACCAGATTGGGAGAAGCCCTGGAATATGTTGGCGGGACTCTTATAGATGCAGATTTAGATGCAGTGAACTTGTCAAAGAAGCTGAAAGATGAAGAAAAAGTATATATACCGAGAATTGGAGAAGTGGAAAAATACCATAGTATGGATAATAATAATGAGATTTATAGTTCAAAAAGTGATAAAATTAATATAAATACCGCCGGTATAGCTGAGTTGGACAGCTTACCTGGGATAGGAGAAGCTTATGCGAAGAGGATTATAGAATACAGAGAAAAAAACGGTTTATTTAAGAGTATTGAAGAAATAAAGAACGTTTCAGGAATCGGAGAAAAAAGGTTCGAGGCTATTAAAGATTTGATTACGGTTAAGTAAATTATGTAAAAAATCAATTATGAAGAGGATAAAGGAGTAAAGAAGATGGATTTTATGGATAAAAGACTTACTCAAATGACAGAAAGTTCCGGCTGAGCTGCTAAAATAGGTCCTGAGACCTTAGCACAAGTTTTGTGCTATTTACCTAAATTTAATGATGATAATCTTTTGGTTGGTTTGGATAAATCAGATGATGCTGCTGTTTATAAGATAAGTGAAGATACAGCGGTTATACTCACTATGGATTTCTTCACACCGGTAGTAGATAATCCCTATACATATGGACAGATAGCAGCTGCTAATTCATTGAGCGATATATATGCCATGGGTGGGAAGCCGGTTATAGCTATGAATATCGTATGTTTCCCAAATTGTCTGCCAATCGATATATTAGGTAAGATTCTAAGAGGAGGCGCTGATAAGATACTGGAAGCAGGTGCAATTGTTGCCGGTGGACATAGTGTTGAGGATAATGAGCCAAAATACGGTCTGTCAGTAATGGGCTTGATTAATCCTGATAAAGTTGTTACCAATTCAGGTGCAAAGCCAGGAGATGTATTGATTCTGACAAAACCTTTAGGTACAGGAATATTGAATACAGCTATTAAAGCAGATTTAGTTGATAAAGAAGCAATAAAAAAAGTTGTAGACGTCATGTCTTACCTAAATAAAGATGCGTGTGAGGCAATGCAGAAAGTAGGGGTAAACGGTTGCACTGATATAACAGGCTTTGGTTTATTAGGCCATGCTTTGGAAATGGCTGAAGGAAGCAGTGTAACCATAGAAATTTGGACGGATTATTTACCTATAATGAAAGAAAGTATTGATTTAGCAAAAATGGGAATAATTCCAGGTGGAGCATATAGAAATGAAAAACATGTCGGGAATAAAGTCATTTTTAAAAATGATATAAAGCAGGAGATTAAAGATATATTATTCGATCCCCAAACATCAGGAGGGCTGCTTATTTCAGTGAGTGAAGATAAATCTGAAGAACTGATGAAATTGTTAAGAAAAAACAACAAAACGGATTTCGGTATTATTGGCAGAGTAAAAAATATGACTGATAAACCTTTAGAGGTAATATGATAAATGGAGGATGGCTATGATCGATAAAAAAACTTTGCTAAGCAGTATACCTGCTGTAGATGAACTTCTGAATGCTGAAGGTATTAAGGGTTTAATTCATTTGTATCCAAGGCCTTTGCTCGTAGATTCAATAAGGAGATCTTTGAACAATTGTAGGCAGACTATAATAAATACACAGGACATCAGCAGCCTGAGCTTTGATAAAGAAACAATAATACGGGAAATAGTCGAATATGTAAAGAAGAGAATGAACAATAATCTTAAATATGTCATTAATGCTACAGGTGTTGTGTTACATACGAATTTAGGTAGAGCCTGTTTAAATGATGAAATTATGGAATATGTTGTAAAAGTATCATCCAGATATTCAAATTTGGAATTTGACTTGGATAAAGGAGTTAGGGGTTCCCGATATGATCATGTAGAAGAAATTCTGAAATATCTTACCAATGCTGAAGCGGCAATGGTAGTGAACAATAATGCTGCTGCTGTCATGCTGGTGCTGAGTACTATAGCCAAAGGAGGAGAAGTAATAGTTTCAAGGGGACAGCTTGTAGAGATAGGAGGTTCTTTCAGGATTCCTGATGTAATGGCGCAAAGTGGAGCTAAGCTCGTAGAGGTTGGCACCACCAATAAAACTCATTTATGGGATTATGAAAATGCCATAAATGAAAACACTAAAGCTATCATGAAGGTTCATACCAGTAATTATAGGATATTAGGTTTTACGAAAGAAGTGTCTTCTGAAGATTTGGTAGCTTTGGGAAGAAGCAAGAATATACCGGTTATTGAGGATTTAGGAAGTGGCATGCTCATAGACTTGTCAAAATATGGGCTACCATATGAGCCTACTGTGAAAGAGGCAATTGCTTCAGGCATGGATGTAGTAACTTTCAGTGGAGACAAGCTGCTGGGAGGCCCTCAGGCAGGTATAATTGTTGGGAAAAAGCAGTACATTGAACAGATGAAAAGAAATCCTCTGACAAGAGCTTTTAGAATAGATAAAATGACGCTTGCAGCACTGGAAGGTACTTTAAGACTATATTACGATGAAGAAAAAGCTATAAAGGAAATACCAATATTGAAGATGCTGACAGAAGATTATAAAGAAATAAGAAAAAGAGCAGAGAAATTATATAGTAGGTTGATAAAGATTTTAGAACATGGATGTACCATTGCAATAGAAGAAGATTACTCTGAGGTAGGTGGAGGTTCCATGCCCACGCATAAAATGCCGACAACAGTGATCAGCATTTATCCTGAAAAGATATCTGTCAATCAGTTGGAAAATAAGCTTAGAAATAATGAAATACCTATAATAACTCGTATACATAAGGATAAAATCATTTTAGATTTGAGAACTGTATGGGAAGATGAATATGATATAATCGAATATGCATTGGTTAAGGCGTTGCAATAACTTTATTGAAAGTGGGGTTTCACCGTTGAAGCATGTTATAATTGGAACTGCTGGACACATAGATCATGGTAAAACTACATTAATAAAAGCATTAACAGGGAGAGATACAGATAGATTAAAAGAAGAAAAAGACAGAGGGATTTCAATTGAACTCGGTTTTACATACTTTGATCTTCCAAGCGGCAGAAGAGCTGGAATAATAGATGTTCCAGGACACGAGAGATTTATCAAAAACATGTTGGCGGGTATTGGAGGTATAGATATTGTTGTGCTGGTAGTAGCTGCTGATGAAGGTATAATGCCTCAAACGAAGGAGCATTTAAACATACTGTCGCTGCTTAATATTAAAAACGGAGTTATAGCTCTTACTAAGATAGATTTGGTTGATAATGAATGGAGACAAATGGTAATAGAACAGATAAAAGAAGATGTAAAGGGAACTTTTTTAGAAAACGCTGCCATAATATCTGTATCTTCTGTTACCGGAGAAGGGTTAGATAGACTGGTGAAAGCCATAGATGATTTGACTGAAATTACGGAACCTAGGGATGTAGAGAAGCCTTTTAGGCTCCCTATTGATAGGGTTTTCAGTATTGCCGGTTTTGGAACCATAGTTACGGGAACATTGATTTCAGGGAGAATAAGAGAAGGAGATAGGGTATTAATATATCCAAAAAAAATAGAAGCCAGAATACGTTCAATTCAGGTTCATGAGGAAAGTGTCAATGTGGCAGAGGCAGGGCAAAGGGTAGCTATGAATTTAGCCGGAATTAAGATTGAAGAAATTACAAGAGGAGATGTAGTAGCAGCTATTGATTCAATGGAACCTACTTATATGTTTGATGCTAAATTGGAACTGCTAAAAGATGCAAAAAGAAGTATAAACAATAGAGATAGGTTAAGGATTCACCATGGTTCTGCTGAAGTATTCGGCAGGGTAGTGCTGCTGGACAGAGAAGAGTTAAAGCCCGGTGAAAGTGCTTTCGTTCAAATGAGGCTTGAAGAAGAAATTGCTTGTATGAAGGATGATAAATTTGTAATAAGATTTTATTCTCCCATGATAACAATAGGTGGCGGTACCATATTGGATCCTAATCCTCCAAAGAGGAAAAGGTTTAGAGAAGATGTACTAAAAGAACTCACCATTAAAGAAAAAGGAGATATTGAAGATATAGTAGAGCAGAAACTGATTAAGATAAGCGAGCTGTATCCTGATGTAGCTCAAATTACCAAATCTGTAGGTAATATTTCCATAGAGGAATGCAATGATATATTATCCAGACTTGAAAGGAAAAATGCCATAAAAGGTTTTAACACCAATGAAGGTACATTTTTTGTCCATCAGCAATATCTGGAAGATCTAGAGGTTAAAGCCAAAATTGTGCTTGGTGATTTTCACAAAAAAAATCCTCTTAAAACTGGTATGTCAAAAGAAGAATTGAGAACGAAAATAATGCAATCCGCCAGGCAAAGGATATATGATGAGCTTTTGGATTATCTTAGTTCTAATAAGGTAGTAAAAATCAATGGCCAGTTTGTGTCTTTATGGGATTTTGAAATTAAATTTACACCGGAGCAGGAAAAAATCAAGAATAAGATTTTAAATTTATATGCTACTAAAAAGTATGATCCACCAAAACCTAAAGAGTTGCCGGTGATGTTAAATGTTCAGGAGAAGGAAATAATCCAGATACTTGATGTTCTCATTACAGATGGGCAATTGATAAAGGTTGACCAAGATAATGTTTTCCATAAAGACGCCATATCAGATGCCCAGAAACTTGTAGTGGATTATATCAGGAATAACGGTTCCATACAACTTGGACAATTTAGAGATATGTTGGGAACAAGTAGAAAGTATGCTATGGCTATTTTAGATTATTTTGATAGAAATAAGATTACCAAACGAATTGAAGACATAAGGGTTTTATATAAAGATGTATAAATTTAGACAAATAGGAATATATGTTTTTATACATGATGCTATGTGTGAATTGTTAAATGAAGATATATTAAAAAAGAAGGCAATTTGATATGATACTTCCAAAGTAGACAGTCTAATTAATTAAAATTAGATTATCTACTTGGAGGTATTTTTTTTATGGCAAGGAGAAAACCAAAGTATAGTAAAGAAGTAAAAATTAAAGCTTGTATT
>DUSG01000167.1 GCA_012842725.1 Clostridiales bacterium | reverse complement strand
TCTCTTCTCCTCCTTAAATATCCGAATCTAAGCTTTCTACTTTTTCAAAAGCGGATATCCCATTTCTTCTCTCTGTTTTAAATAAGCCTGAGCTACCATCCTTGCCAAATTTCTGACTCTGGCTATGAACCCGGTTCTTTCGGTTACGCTGATGGCACCTCTTGCATCCAATATATTAAATGTATGGGAGCATTTTAACACATAATCATATGCAGGCAGTATAAGCCCTTCCTTAATAATTCTTTGTGCTTCTTTTTCGTAAGAATCGAATAGGCTGAACAACAATTTTGTATCTGCCATTTCAAAGCTGTATTTTGAATGCTCCACTTCCGCTATTTTGAAAAAGTCTCCATATGTTATGCCGTCAACCCATTCAATATCAAAAACATTATCTTTTTCTTGTATATACATGGCAATTCTTTCTAAGCCATAGGTAAGCTCTGCCGATTCGAGTTCGCAGTCAAATCCTCCTACTTGCTGAAAATATGTATACTGAGTGATTTCCATACCATCTAACCATACTTCCCAACCAAGACCCCATGCACCGAGAGTAGGGGCTTCCCAATTATCTTCAACAAATCTTATATCATGTTTTTTCGGATCTATACCTAGGGCTTCAAGACTCCCAAGATATAAATCCTGTATGTTGTCCGGTGAAGGTTTTAAGATTACCTGATACTGGTGATGTTGATATACCCTGTTTGGATTTTCGCCGTATCTTGCGTCTGCAGGTCTTCTTGAAGGCTCAACATAAGCCACTCTCCAAGGTTCAGGACCTAATGCCTTTAAAAACGTATAAGGGCTCATGGTACCTGCTCCTTTTTCAACGTCATACGGTTGAGCTATTATACAGTTTTGTTTAGCCCAGTAGTTTTGCAGTGTAAGTATGATATCCTGAAATGTCATTCTATTTCCTCCCAACAATTATTTTCAATATATATAAAATAATATAACCTTTCATCCCCTTAAGGGACGAAAGGTTCACTTCCGCGGTTCCACCCTTATTGGCCAGCATAGCTGCCCACTTATAAAAATAGGCTCAAGAGTGCCTTCACTATAAACCAATGCTGATTTCCACCAACCATCAGCTCTCTGTAATTGAATTTATAGTTACTCCTCTCTATCATAGCCACCGATTAAATTGTTGTTATATAATTTAGCAAAACTAAACAGTTTTGTCAATAGAGTCTATGGTAAATCCGTATCAATTCTGGGACAACATTCATTGTCCACATCAATATTTGAATTCATGCCTTTATCTGTTTTTTCATTGACTGAACTCTTCAAATCATCTGCAAAATCTTTAACTTTGTCTGCTACATTGCTGACCATTGTACTTATTTTATCATTGACATTTATCTTTCCGTTGTTTTTCCTTTCAACTTCAATGGTGCATTTGGTCAATAATGCGGCAACGGTTCCCAAGGCAGCAATTTTAGGCATCAAAACTGCACTTATGGCTCCTGCAGTTACCGGTATATCCAATATTACCACATCATCTTTTTTTATCCTTATTCTATTTACATTACCCGTATTCACTATGGTTTTCAATTTATCCACCAGTTCTGTCCCTTTAACGGAAATCGTTTCTGTCCAATTTTTGTTCTTAGATTCCTCGATATTGATCAAAGCGTCAACTACATTGCCATTTGCTTGTTCCAGCGCATCCCGGGCTTCTTTATATGAAACGCCGGTCCTGTCTCTGATAATGTCTATTTTATCCAAAGTAATGTCCACTTTCCCTACTCCTTTCATCACTCTTATTACTTAATATCCAAACTTTTTATATTATTGATAAAATCCATTGATTTAAACTTCTTGTCCAGATGTGTTTGGACAAAAGAAGATATGATTTTATCAATCTCTATAAAAATATTATTTTCAATTTTTATAGTATTTAATCTTGAAATAGGTGTGGACAATAATTGACCAATTAATTCCAAAGTTTTTTGGCTTATTTTTACTGATGCTTTATCATAATCATAGCAATCACTGCACAGAGCACCACCTAGGTTTATACTGAACCTGCCTAAATTTTCCTCTTTCCCACAATTCACACATTTACCAATCATCGGTTTATAACCGCTTATATCCATAAGCTTCAGCTGATAAGCACAAGCTAATATTCCAATTGGTATATTACCTTGCGATAAATAATACAAAGTTTTTGACAGGACAATAAACAGCTTTTCACAAGCCATATCTTCGTCTGTCACGGTATCGGCTAACTCAGCAAAGTAAACTGCATAGGACAGCTTCAGTAAATCATTTCTTAAATTAAAGAAAGATTCCCTCAATTCTGCGGCGCTTACATGATAAAAATTAGTGCCTTTAAACAATACATAGTCGCTGACAGCAAAAAGCTGACTACTTGACAAAAGGCTGCTTTTTGGTCTTCTGCAGCCCTTTGAAATAGCCTTTATCTTTCCTTTATTTCTTGTAATCAATGTAAGTATTCTGTCAGCTTCATTGATATCCGTATATTTTATAACAAGACCTTGGGTCTTTATAATAGTCATAATACACCTCTATCTATAACCTAGAGCTTTAAGAGCTGATAGACTGTCCCTCCAGTCTCTTTTGACCTTAACCCAAAGCTGTAAATTTACCTGGCAGTTCAGCAGATTCTCAATATCTACTCTTGCTTTGCTCCCAATAGCTTTGAGCATAGAGCCTTGCTTTCCGATTATTATCCTCTTATGGGATTCTTTTTCACAATATATTGTGGCTTCAATATCTATTAGGTCTCTATCTTCTCTTTCTTTCATATAAGTCACTTCAACCGCAGTACCGTGAGGTACTTCTTCCCTGGTCAGCAGCAATATCTTTTCCCTTATGTATTCGGCTATAATAAACCTTTCAGGCACATCAGTCAACATATCTTTAGGAAAATACATTGGTCCTTCAGGTAAATATTTAACTATTTCCTGAATCAATTCAGAAGTATTTTCACCCATTTTGGCAGATATGGGCACTATACTGTCAAAATTATCTTGATAAAGGGTTATCCTGGCCAATACGCCTTCCAAATCTTTTTTGGAAATCTTATCAATTTTATTCAATGCTAGTATTTTTTTTGCTTTTATATTTTTGACAGATTCAATAACATATATATCTCCGCTTCCAAAGGTAGATGATGCATCAATCAATACTACTGTCACATCTACACCTTTTAAAGACTTTACTGCTTCATTCACCATATATTCTCCCAGTTTATGTTTTGGTTTATGTATTCCTGGAGTATCCAAAAACACAATCTGGTAATTGTCATGGGTTAATATGCACCTAATGGTGTTCCTTGTAGTTTGAGGTTTGTCTGATATGATATTCAGTCTTTCCCCCATCAAAGTATTGATAAGGGTAGATTTTCCCACATTAGGCCTGCCGATTATGGAAACAAAACCTGATTTAAAACCATCTCCCATATCAACGGCCTCCTTTTGTTTCGAATTCTGTAAATGCATGTGGTAACAGCTCTCTCAATTTGTAAGTTTCAATTTTATTCCCATCAGTAAATATCAGTTCCAAATCAAGACCAAACTCTGACATAAACTGCCTGCAAACCCCGCAAGGATAAGTGATATCATTGCTGCTGCTGACAATAGCTATGGCTTCAAACTCTTTCTCGCCTTCTGAAATGGCTTTTGTAAAAGCTACTCTTTCAGCACATATAGTAGCAGAATAGGAGGCATTTTCAATGTTACAACCGGTATATATTTTCCCTGATTTTGCCAGAAGAGCAGCCCCTACCTTAAAATTGGAATATTTGACATAAGCCCTTTCCATAGCTTCTTTAGCCTTTTCAATCAATAAATCATAATTCATATCATCACTCTCCAAATTGGATTTTAACATATTCAGGTACTACTTGAACCCATGTAACCCCCTTGTTTATCTTTATTTCCTCTCCATTCAACGTCTTATATACGGTTTTTCCCTTTCGATCGGGTTTGTTCCATTCTATTTCTATAAGCTTTCCTGCTGTTAAAAGATAACCTCTGCCCTTACCTATGTTATATATTTCCAATCTTCCGGCATTATCTAAAACTTTCAGGTTTACTTTTTCAATTATTATATTTGTAGTAGTAATATCTTTCTTATTCTCCTTGTCTTTCATATTATCACCGTTTATCTGGCGATAATATACCCTCTCATCTTTATTATATATATATGATACCTTATAATTTTTATCATAATTTATAACTATTGTTTCGCCATTGCCTCCGTCAGGAACGACAAAATCTTTGTTAAACTTGAAATACTCAACATTGTTTTCTCTTTCAATCTTTCTTGTAGATGCCACTTCTCTCATAAATTTAGTATTTGTATACAGATTATGAGGCATCTTTCTGTCCGTCGATCTCCAGAAAACAGGAGTTCCGGATAAATCGTCAAAAGCATCTACTTTTAGAGTTTTAATATCTTTCAATGCTTGCGGGCTCCCCCCACAATGTACATAAATGGCATCAAATTCTAAAGCCTTATCAATAAAATACGGTCTAGCGCTTCTTACCGGCCCTATCTTTTCTGAAGGAAGATGATGATATATAGCCATATATCTGGTAATATTACCTTCCACAGGCATTTCGAATACTATATCAGCTTCCGTAATACCTGATTGAGGTCTTGCACTTCTTTCATTATCTATCATTACCGCTATAGGCCTATATTTTACATCTTCTTCGCTTTCAACTCCAAGGCCTGTTAAATTACATATGAATTCTTCTTTTGCAACCTCCTGAACCTCTTCTACCGGTTCAGGTTCTTTCGTTTCTTCTTCAATAACTATGGTTTCTGCAGGTTCTTGCTTTGATTGACATCCAGATATTGCTAAGGATACAATAAGTATAAGTATTATTAACATATGTTTCCAGGATGATTTCATTGTAACCCCTCTTCCATAATTAGTAGTTTATTACCTCTTTATATTCAGCAGATTGAGTATTTCCTCCTGCTTTTTAAACATTATTTTTTCATCTGATTCCTGTATATGGTCATAGCCTAATAGATGAAGCATCCCATGTACCAGCAAGAAAGCTAATTCTCTATCTTGGCTATGGCCGTATTCTTTAGCTTGTTCAATCACTTTCTCAGTGGATATGACAATATCCCCCAAAGATATTTCTGTATCAATAAGTACATCTTTTATGACGGGTTCATTATTACTTTTTCTGTCAAATTCCAGCAAAGGAAAAGACAAAACATCCGTTGTTGCATCTATATTCCGATATTGCCTGTTAAGCTCCTTTATCTCATCGTTATCAACAAAAGATATACTGACTTCATAATCTGAATCAAAGTTCTCAAATTCCAATACGGCATTTATGATTTTATTGACAAAAGCTTCTACATCCGGTGTAATTTTAATTATATTTTGTCTGTTGTCAATCAATACACTCAATCTATCTCCTCCTAATTGTAGATATAATTAAATATCCTTCAGGTTTTCAGGATATTCTATCCTTTCATGAAATATTCCTTCCAGAGCCTGAACAAAAGCTTGGATAATCTTATTCATATCCTTTAAAGTCAAATTACATTCACTCAATTGATTATCATTAATCTTATCGAAGACTATTTTTCGTACTCCCTTTTCAACATCTTCTTTAGTCGGTTCACTTAAAGATCTGACAAAAGCTTCTACAGAATCAGCCAACATAACTATGGCAGCTTCTTTAGTCTGAGGTTTTTCCCATGGATATCTGAATTTTTCCTCACCAATAGACTCTTGTTCTTTGGATTTCAAGGCTTTGTGATAAAAATATGCTACCAGGGTATTGCCATGATGTTGTCTTATTATATCAATAACCTTGGAAGGAAGTTTATGTTTTTTTGCAATTTCCACTCCATCTTTCACATGGGATATTATTATAGAAGCACTGAGTTCCGGAGATATCTTGTCATGAGGATTTTCCGGCGTCAATTGGTTCTCCTTGAAGAAATATGGCCTTTTTAATTTTCCCACATCATGATAGTAAGAACCTGCCCTGCATAGAAGTGCATTGGCCCCAACTTCATCTGCAGCAGCTTCAGAAAGATTGCCTACCAAAATAGAATGATAATAGGTGCCGGGTGCTTCAATCATGAGCCTTCTCAGAAGGGGTTGATTAGGATTGGTGATTTCCAATAATTTAGTCGGGGTTATTATATCAAAAGCATATTCAAAAAAAGGAAGTAGACCGATGGTCAATACTGAAGTAAATATACCTCCCACAATACCATAGGTAATATCATATATAAAATGTTTAATCTCCATGTTATTTATAAGGCCAAAATTGATGATGGCAACAGCATTAATAAATGCCACCGCCAATCCTGCATAAATTACCATGCTCCTATGATGTACTTTTGATACCATGATTGAACCTAAGGCTCCTGATAGTAGAAATGCTACTAAAAGCACTATGTTAAACTCTGTTATAAATCCGATTATAAGCACCATTAGGATATTTGTTGCAATAGCTATTCTATCATCTACGAGAATAGTAATGATAAAAGCACATGCAGGTATTGGCATCATATAATGAGAAATTGTTCTGGTACCTATCGCTAACATCAATATAATCACTATATTGATACATATCAACAGCAATAAAGAATTACTTGTCCATACATTGGGGCTGAATCGCCAAATATAGAGGAAAAAAACAGCCATGGTTGCAAACAACAAAACACCATAAGCAAAGTTTATTCTCATATCATTTCCATTGGCATCCTTAAGAAGACCATAAGCCTTTAAAAGCTGTATCTGCTGCTCAGTGATTTCCTGACCTTGGCTTACAATCCTGGTTCCTTTTTTAATCAAAACTTCTTCTATGGATGCTCTTGCTTCCTCTTTTTTTCGTTCCGTTTCTTCCTTATCATAAAGAAGATTTGGCTTTATTATTGATGTAGCAATTTTTGCTCCAATATCATTAAGCTTTGATTGTTTTGGTAGTTTTGAAAAAAACTCAACTATATCTTCTTTTTTGCTTTCAAGCTGCTCCTGACTGAGCCTCTCATTTAGTATTTGATTAATAAGATATTTAATATTATCTTTAACCTGTTTCAGATCCGATTGGGAAGAATTTAGTAGCAGCCTATATGAATTCCTATCCAAAGGCACAATAGCATTATTCTCTAGGATTTCAAGCTTTTGCTCAAAATCATATTCTTCATTGTTTATTAACTCTTCAACTTGTTGAAATATTGAATCTATAGTCTTTTCCAATTCAATTTGTACAGTTAAATCAACTTTATATATAGGTAGGACTTTATCTTCTGCTTCTTTTCTCAATTTTTCTGTTGCTATCTTGTCCACCATGTTTGTAGGCGCATCAATATCTACATCTGAAATATCTCCAACATTGAAATTATATTTCTTGGGAGTTGCAGTTATAATAAGCATTACATATATGATAAAAAAAACAGACACTAATATTGATGCTTTTATAAAATTTGATTTTTTTGCTTTTTCCATAATTAACCCCCAGATCTGCTAATCAAAAAAGTTGCTTTCTCCCATATTTTCTTCCTCATATTTTTCATATGCTTTTATGATGTGTTGCACTAACTTATGTCTTACTACATCCTTTTCTCCAAGATGCACGAATTCAATTCCTTTAATGCCTTTTAATATTTCTTCTACTTGCTTCAGTCCTGAAAACTTGCC
>DUSG01000166.1 GCA_012842725.1 Clostridiales bacterium | reverse complement strand
GGAATGGTTATAGCATTTCCTGCCACTTGAGAGTATATTCTTAATCTTTTTGCAACAAATAACCAGTTTAAATAAGTTCCTATTAAAAGCCCTATTGCCGTCCAAATAGCATCGCTTAACCCAAACCAGTAAGCTACTCCGGGAAGACCCATCAAAAGCCATCCACTCATATCCGATGCTTCAGCACCTAAAGCTGTAACCCAAGGATTCAAGGATCTTCCTCCTATTAGATAGTTGGCACTGCTTTCGCTAGCTCGTTTGGTATAATACACTCCTATACCAATGACCACTGCAATGTATAAAACCATTGCAATAAAAATTTGAGTACTGCCTTCCAGACCTTGCATTGTAAGACCTCCTTTACTAATAAGTTATATTAATATATTTTTTATAGGAAAGGCCGCTTTTACAAAGTGATTTATAATATCAAGACTGCCTTTCTTATAAAAAAACCTTCATCCCTTAAGGGACGAAGGTTTTTCGCGGTACCACCCTAATTGAACAGATAGCATTAATATACCTACTTAACCATTGGATAAACAAAAACCTTCAGTCACGCAAGGGACGAAGGTTTTTCGCGGTACCACCCTAGTTAAATAGATATATTAATATATCTATTCCTCTCAAAACCTTTAACGCAGGCTAAACGGGCAAACTTTTCATTTGCAGCTCAGAGGGCGGGTTCGATAAAAATAATCTTGGAAAACCTCTCAATCTATGAGTCTTCCTCCCTGTAAGAATCTTTTTATCTACTATTCCTCTTCATAGCTTTTGAATATTTAGAATATTCTGTTTTATTATATATATATATTTATATACTATAATATATATGCTTTAATGTCAATTATTTGTTAAAATATTTTTAATACCAAATTTCTATATTAAAAAGTAAAATATATTATTACCAATGCTTTTCTATTTTTCTTTGCTTTCATTAACACCCATTCTGATATATAGCTTATATGCAGAAAAATAAGAGGCAAAGAAAACCGTCTTTGCCCTTTAATATTATTCCAGCATATTTTCCAATTGCTGTTTTCTGTTTTCCTGCTTTTCTTTTGTATTTTCCAGCGTGACGTCATCCATATAATCGCTGTTATTTTTTAAATAACCACTGGTATAAGCTATCCTTTTTTCCAATGCATCAATGTTTTCTTCTCTGCTCTGGCTGCCATTGACTATCAAATCTTTTATGTGTTCCATTCTCTCTTCTCTTTCTTTCTGAATCTCAAATGCGTGCTCTAGCTGTTCCAGACTTGCAATATCCTTGTATTGTTCCAAATGTCTCTGAGTCCTCACATATTTATTGTTAATGTTTAATAGTTCCTCAATTCTCCTCTCATTAGTCTTCTTCAAATCTTCTCTGCTGTCCTCAGCCTCTCTTTTTCTTTCATCGTTTTTCATCGAAAATCCTCCTCAATAATTAGATTCAATTTTATTATTTCAATTATTGAGGATATTTAATGAAGTATATTTTTTGAAATAAATGAAAAATAGAAAATGCCACTTACAGCATAGTTTGCTGCAAATGGCATTTTTTTAGGTATATTATTCAGCCTTTAACTCCATAACTCCAGTAACTGAGCTGTTTTCATCCATATTAAATGTATCTTGAGATTCTTGATTCAAGAAGTATACATTACCTTCAATCTTTGCACCTCTTAATTGAACATTTGGTGCTTCGATATAAAGGTCGCCCTTGAATGTTCCGTTCTGAATTCTTGTGTTAGGGCTCTTAACTGTTAGTTTAGGAGCAGTTAAAGTGAATGAACCGGTAACATTCTTGTTTTCATCTTGTGTATAAAGAGCTATTTTACGATCTAGCTTTTCTTTATTTATAAATTCACCTTCTAATACAAGCTCTTTATCAGTAGTAAAGTCGTTTTCGAAAAGTATAATCCATGTACCGTCTTTGCTCATTGCTCTTATCAAAGATGCTTCATCAGTTACAAGTGATGCACTTGCTACTGCATCCGCTTTCACCGGAGCTGCAGCTTTAGCAGCTGCAAGGATTGCAGACAGATATCCATGAGTATCTACCAAAGTAGCTCCGCTTACTGCATCAACCATCTTGTCTGCCGGTGTTTCTGCAAGAATCTTTTCAAGTTCTGCTACAGTCTTG
>DUSG01000165.1 GCA_012842725.1 Clostridiales bacterium | reverse complement strand
TCATTTAAATGCTATATAGATTCCTCTAGTGATAACTTCTGCCATTTTCATCACCAGACTCAGTCTTATGTTATGCATGTGAAGGAATTCACCTGCTTCAGAAGAATCCACAACGCCTACTATGGAAATGTCACCTACAGGTGGCAGCCGCTTTCCAACTCCTTTTCCAGGATGTATAGGTCCTTTTTTTATCTGAATGCTGCCGATGCTGTCATTGTTTCCAAGACAAGCATCTACAGCGATTATTTTATGTTTTGGATATATTTTTCTGATCTCGTACATGTGTTTGACAAGATTCATTGCATGGATAGGATTATCGAGGGTACCGAATACGGGAATATTGAGATCCATTTTACTGAGAAATGTACCGGTTAAAGGTCCTAAACAATCTCCTATGTATCTGTCGGTGCCAATGCAAAATACAAGGCAGTTGCCTTTGATATTCCTGGTTAGATATTCTGCCAGAATGATATGAGAATCCCTTTGATAATAAAAGGTTTTTGAACTGTTATCCATTTTATCCCTCCTGCCAATGCTGCGCTCACTAAAATGTATATAGGCAGGAAGCTTGATTTATACATATGAAATGGATTAATGCAAAGGATTTTATTTAGGTTTCATTGCTGAATAATTTTTAAGACTATTAGCAAATGTGATATTGATGTGTTATTATTTAATTAAAATTATAAATGTATGGAATATACGGTGGTTACTATGGAGCTAAAGAAGCAAATGGAACAGAATATTTACGATATGGAGAAAGTAGCACAATTATTTGAAGTTGAACCCTTTGATATATATTTGTTAGGTGGGTCCGCATGTATATTAGGAGGATATACAGATAGAGTTACCAGAGATTTTGATTTTCTCGATTTGAATTATCCATCAAAATTGGGAAAGGTTTTTGCTCAGTTGAGAGATTTTGACATGTTGGAATATGAAAGTACATTGATATCACCAAAATATAAGGAAAGAGCTAAAAAACTGGAACAATTTAAATATTTGAATGTTTATATATTATCTATCGAAGATATAATAGTAAGCAAAATAATCAGATTAGAGCAAAAAGACATAGAGGACATAGATGAGTTGATTAAGGTTGCAGATAAAAAACTCATAAATAAAATAATTGATGAGGTTTTAGAAAGAAAAGACTTATATCAATCTAAAAAAGATATGTTTCTAAAACAATTATCTATATTCAGGGAGAGATATAATGTATAGAATAGTATGTGAAAGTTATAAGAATTATATGACTGATTTTTTACCTGATAACACAGATAGCTATCGTTATAAGATTATGTTACCTTTTAGGTTAGCTTTTGACGCTCTCTTGTACAAAGAGGAGAAAAATAAGAATAGCTCGGATTATCAGAAATTAGAACATTTTGTCTATTTAGCAAAGAAAAATATTGATAAATACCCAAATATAAAGTCATTCTTATGGAGTTTGGAATCAAGAGGTATCTACGGCGTCAATTATGGAGTATTATCAGAAGAAGAATTTAATGAGCAGATAAAAATAATTAATATGTTTTTAAAATTAGCCTATTGGTATTAAACAAAAAATACATTTCGATAGTTTAATAAGAAAAAATTGTTAACATCTTGTTTTATTATATAATCTTGCTTTATTATAATATAAATATAACCTTTTGGAGGTATAAATATGAAATCAATATTTCCTGAGCCTATATTAAATTTACCGGAAGCAGATATTCCTTTAAAAGGTATAAAAGCGTTTCTGTCACAAGGTGATAATCACCAAATTATATTTATGAGTTTTTCAGAAGCTGTTGACTTACCGGAACATGCACATGAAAGCCAGTGAGGGATTGTACTTGAAGGAAAAATTGATTTGATAATTGATGGTGTTAAGAACACTTTTCAAAAGGGAGACAGATATTTTATACCTAAAGGTGTTAAGCATTCTGGAAAAATCTATGCTGGATATGCAGATATAACATTCTTCAATCAAAAGGATAGATATAAGCAAAAATAGATTATATTAAGTTCTTTGCTTATTATAACGATAGTTTTAAATAGGCATTTTCATAATATAATCACAAAAAGTAAAAAATACCTCTTGCAAACCTTCTGGATTTTGTATATAATGTAAAAGTGTCGTCGGGGTGTAGCGCAGATGGTAGCGCACGTGGTTTGGGACCATGGGGCCGCAGGTTCAAGTCCTGTCACCCCGACCAGTTATTTTTTTGCAGCTTATTGTTGTATTCTTAGATACTAAATCGAATTTCGAACAAGCATATGCATATTTGTGCATATGTTTTTTTATTCGTTATATCTTTCTAAGATTCTGCAGTGTATTTCGAATAAGCATATGTGCAATTCGATTTTTTTGCTTGCATATATGTTTATTTTTTAGTTACTGTATCTTTCTAAGATACGGTAAGCTTCATATGAGATATGTGCTTCAGATATAAGAGTTCGCTTTGGCAGTTCTATAGCTTGAACTCACAAAAAGCCTAACGGCATCCAAAGGACATCCGTGTCTAAAGGATGCCTAGGCTGGCATCCTTGCCAGCCTTACGGCTTTTTTAGTTCGTTCTTCGCTAAGAACTGCTGACAAAGCTCACAATATATCTTCAGCACATATCTCATATGAAGAGACAGTAATTTTCTTAGATACAATAACTGGTATCATAAGCATTAAAATAAAGGTTTTATTACTCAAGAGAAATATACAAACAACTTATAGTGCCCAAAAGACGGAATAGGGATACTATAGTCAATGCAATTAATTATTTTATATTTCCAGTATGCAGACAAATGTAGCTTTCTTCTTTTAAGCGAAATCTAAGTAATATATAATAGAGCATCTTTATTAACTTTGCCAATGACTCTTTGCGAAATCTAAAATAGAGAATTCGTAAGCGCGACATGGATGTCGTGCTAGGCGCAAAATGCGAAGCTTAGGGCAAGGATGCCCGTTTTGCGCCGTTAGAATTCTCTTTTAGATGAGCAATAGAGTCATCAAAGTTAATAACTGATGCGATAATATATATTACTTAGATTTCGCTGTATGTTAGAACGCTTTATATTATATGATTATATGCAACTGAAAAAAGTGAACTGTGCTTTACTTAAATACCCAAGTAACTTGCAATCTGTAGCACGCAGCACCAGTCAGGACCCAAAAAGAATACCATAGGCAGTGCAACACGAGTCACGGGTCAAGACCCAAAAGGAATACTGCGACAAAAACTTCTCTGCATTAATTATTTCCATATTGATAAAATATTAAAAGAAGTATAAAATGGTATTTAGATATTTAAACAATTATCTAAATATATGGAGGTTACGGATTTGATTGAAATAATCAACGTTTCAAAAACATTCAGCGGCAATAAGAAAGCTGTAGACAATATAAGTCTAGTCATTCCTCCCGGAGAAATCGTGGGATTTCTGGGACCCAACGGAGCAGGAAAAACTACAACATTGAAAATGATTACAGGAATCCTGGATTGCGATAGCGGAACCATAAGAGTCAATGGAATCGATATCGCAAAAGAGCCGATTAAGGCAAAAAAACAATTCGGTTTTGTGCCTGATAATCCAGATATGTTTTTGAGGCTTAAGGGAATAGAGTATCTTAATTTTATGGCAGATGTGTATGAAGTGACTGAAGAGGACAGAAAAGAACGAATAGAACGTCTTGGTAATAGATTTGGAATGACTGACGTCCTTTCTGACGAGATTCAGAGCTATTCCCATGGCATGAGACAAAAAATCGTATTGATGGGCGCTCTGATACATGATCCAAGTGTATGGATATTGGATGAGCCTATGACAGGTTTGGACCCTAAATCCTCTTTTATACTCAAAGAGATGATGAAAGAGCATGTGAG
>DUSG01000164.1 GCA_012842725.1 Clostridiales bacterium | reverse complement strand
TTACTGATATAAAAGTACCGATTAAGTAGCTTGAAGATATCTATGGAATAAAAAACAGCAATGTTATTTCCGTATATCAAGATATTATTATATTCCATATTATTATATTCCCTGTATTTGATGAAGCTGGAAAAGTTGCGCAAGTTGTAGCATTTTTTAAAGACCAGTATAATTACAATGTGGCAAAAAATATCAATGAATCAATAAAATATCTGGAAGAGAATTATCAGAAAGAGTATTGCTTGGAAGACTTGGCTCAGGCAGCTAATCTCAGTCCATACCATTTTATCAGGGTTTTCAAATCACAGACAGGCAAAGCCCCCTATGAGTTTTTTATGAATATTAAAATGAAGAAGGCAAAAGAAATGCTTATGGACAGTTCAAAAACCATTACAGAGATTTCTTCATTACTTGGATTTTCCAGTTCTAGTCATTTTGCGAGGGTTTTTAGTAGAATTGTCGGATTATCTCCTACTGCTTATCGTAAAAAAGCATCTCGTATAGCATAATAGCAATATTTTAGAAAAATATAGCAATATTTTTGCGGAATACCAAAAATTCACTTGTTACAATGAACTTGAGCTATTTGTATTGTTGTACAGGTGGTATTTCTATGGGCTTTATGGAAAAACTGTTGGAATTAATTCCTCCCCATCCATTGAAGGATGCTGTTAATGCTTTTCCTGGGAAAAACATGGTAATCTTTAAGCCAAAAATCATATTTGAGGGGCCTTTTTACTCTGATTATTATCAATTTGATTTGACTTTAAACGAAGTACCTCCTTTGACCGTTGAAAAAAATGTATTCCCAATAGAAAAAAATAAACTCTTTCCTATCAATCCCGATCAGGTTTTCGGTGCGGTGGCACAAAGTGAAGTAAAGGGCTATCTGACTGTGCTCATCAATAAGGATATTATCCGGGAAATGGCTCATTCTGCTTTTGGAAAGAGGGATGTTTTTTTTGAAAATGCTTTTACAACTATAGACGATGAGACTTGGTATCTTATAAAACAGTACATGAGAGAAACATCCAATATGCAAAAGGGCTATGAATTTGTTCAGGATGGGATAACCATGCAATTGTGTATAAATCTTATGAGGAATTTAAAGAGCAATCTGCGATTGGAAAAAAAAGGTGCAAGGTCATCCTTTAAATCATATAAAAAAAGCTATTGAATTTATGAATGATTGCTATAATCAGGATTATTCAATTGAAGATATTGCAAGGATTGCGAATTTAAGTCCCTATCATTTTATCTGGGTTTTCAAAGAGGAGACCGGAATGACACCTCATGAATATATGATGAACATAAAAATAGGTAAAATCAAAGAAAAATTGGCCGATAAAAACCTCTCTATTTCTCAGGCTTTCTCATTATGCGGGCTAGATTATAACGGTCACTATGCTGCTGTATTTAAAAAGATAGTAGGAGTTACACCGTCACAATACCGCAAAACCATTGCCAGGTAATGGTTAAATAATCCTGTAAAAACCGCAAAATTCTTACTGATTTCAGCAATTTTTTTATTTACTGTACAAGAAATCATTTGCTAATTGGGATGGTAACAGTATCAAATTAAAGGAGCGGAAAGAAAGCAACAGCAGGCAGCAATCCATTCACAGATACCAATGATGTTGAGATTTTGAAGGCTGTAAATATAGGGATTACCAATGGTACTGCCAAGGATAAATTTTCCCCTGACTTACTGATTACCCGAGAACAGGCAGCCACAATGCTGACCCGTGCTTATAAGGCTGCATATTGGGAAGGTTGGCATTTAAATATTGACAGCACCTATACAGCCCATAAGCTGGATTATGAAGGAGTTCCACCTTTTGCTGATGATGCGGATATTTCTGCATTTGCAAAACCATCTGTTTACTTTATGGTAAAACATAATATCATAAGCGGAGTAGGCAATAACATGTTTGCTCCAAACACAGCCAACATTCCTGCCAATGCAGCAGTAAACTACGGTCTTGCAACAAGAGAAGCAGCTATCAAGATTGTAGTTGCTTCATATGAAAATCTCAAATAGGAGTTAGATTAAAAAGCCAGTCAGTGCTCATGAAAGTCCTGACTGGCTTTTTATTTATCGGAAAATCAGCATAAACATTTAGGATACCATCCGATTTTGCTGTAAGGGATGATAAATACAACTATGCCTGTGGCATAGGGAGCTATTTCATATTGCTGATAATAAATGGCCATACCCTCGGTAGTAAGGTAATAACTTGATGGATTGAAATTTTCCACAATCAGGTCTTTGTAATTATCAAAATATGGAGGTATATCTGTATTCATGTCTTCATCTGCCTGACTGATAATTTCTTTTATCAGCAGCTCTCTGTAATTTGTTTCAGGTTTGAAATAGCAATAAAGGGGTACATATGCACCGGTGCATAATTCCCATGTGTCAGAGCTTCTTATAGTACTGCCGTGGGCTCCGCCAGTATACTCATATTTGTCAATATACAAGCTTAAAAAGCCGTTTTGGTTGTAAGTTATTGTATATTCCATGTATGCTTCAAATTGGTGGAATGGAAAATCATTGGACAAGGAGTCTTTGTATGTTTCAACGGCAAGTTCATACAATTTATTTGAAACATACATATAATATTCGCTAATCTGCCTGTTTATCTGATGATTTATGACTGATTGAGAAAGCTGATTATTAGGTATTAAAATGATTGGATAGATTATGGTCAATTTAAGTACATCAGTGTTATTATATTTGAAAGTATGCCTATATCTTTTTATTGAAAAATTGGCTTTACAATAATCCTGATTCATGCAAACCCCTCCATATTATACTATGAGTTTAATTGGTGAAAATTGATTAAAAAGACGAAAATGTTTATTGGAGGTTATTCATTTTAACTAATATTGAATTTGATTTGTTAGAACTGATTTTTATTGATAATATATATATGGATATATAACAAAGGATTGAG
>DUSG01000023.1 GCA_012842725.1 Clostridiales bacterium | reverse complement strand
TTTTATTGTAAGCAATTCAAACATTCCTTTCATTTTGAATTACTTACTATATTCGACACAAAACATAAAAATCCTTTTTGCAATACCTATAAAATATTAAAGGCTGATGACTTTGTCATCAGCCTCACTACCCATAAACGGGTAGTTTTATTCTCTATGGAGCTACTGACGGGACTCGAACCCGTGACCTGCTGATTACGAATCAGCTGCTCTACCGGCTGAGCTACAATAGCATTACCTTTAATAATTTTATCAGCTTTTTGCTATTGTTTCAATTTATTTTTTCTTCGTATAAACTATCCAAATGCGCTATTTTAAAGCTTTTACAATAGATTTCTTTTCGTATCAATATTTCTTATCAATGAAATCATATGATATAATAAGTGTATTTGACAGGAGGTATTGATATGAAAAAGAAATCGTTATACTATGTAATAGCATTAATAATCGCTGCAGCAATATCCTTTATAAATTTAGGTGATAAACAGAGTAATGTTAATAATATTAATGATCCGGCTTCAATAGTAGAACAAGAAAATAATTCAGTTAATAATACCGATGGTACATCTATAGAACCTGATATTAGCGAAGAGTTTAGACAAAAAGATTCTATTGGATTTAATGGTTTGCAGGTTCATTTTATAGATGTTGGGCAAGCCGACTGCATTTTTATAAAAACCGATGACAAAACGATGCTTATAGATGCAGGAAACAATGCTGATTCGAAAACTGTAGTAGAATATATTAAATCGCAAAATATTGATAAACTTGACTTTGTTGTAGGGACTCATCCTCACGAAGACCATATAGGAGGTCTTGATGCAGTTATAGAAAGCTTTGATATAGGTACCATTTATATGCCGAGGGCAATGAACACTACTAAAACCTTTGAAGATGTCCTGAATGCAATATCAAAAAAGGGTTTAAAGGTAACGACTCCGGTATCCGGAACAACAGTTTATTTTGGCAAGGCTAGCTTTACAATACTTGCACCAAATAGTGACAATTATGATGAATTAAACAATTACTCGATAGTCATTAAGCTTAATCATGGTAATAATTCTTTTATGTTTACTGGAGACGCGGAAG
The DNA here is from genome assembly GCA_012842725.1 of Clostridiales bacterium. GTDB lineage: Bacteria > Bacillota > Clostridia > Lutisporales > Lutisporaceae > Lutispora. Next base: position 11,611 of record DUSG01000023.1, on the reverse strand, counting down.
AAATATCGGAAAAGGAAATGATTAATAAAGATTATGATTTGTCTGCGGATGTACTGAAAGTTGCACATCATGGGAGCAATACATCTACAACCGAAGAATTTCTGGATAAGGTAAATCCTCAATATGCAGTGATATGTGTAGGGAAGGATAATAAATATGGACACCCGCATAAAGAAACGATTGATTTATTGAACAAAAAAGGCATAAAAATATACAGGACCGATGAAAGTGGAACTATAATAGCTTTTTCTGATGGAAAATCAATATACTTTGAAGAAAGTTTAAAATAATAATAAACTTTATGAAGGTGATTCAAAATGAAATATATAATAGACAGATTTGAAGGAGAATATGCCATCTGTCAGGATGAAAACAGGAAGATGGTAAATATAGAAAAGGTAAGGATTCCTGCTGAGGCAAAGGAAGGCTATGTTTTGATTCATCATGGTGATAAGTTCATAATTGACATTGATGAGACCAATAGGAGAAAACAAAAAATCCAGAGATTGATGGATGAACTCTGGAAATAATAAATTATTCTACAGTATTAATTTTTGGAGGCTTTGGTCCTAGATACTGATATAAATCAGTCTTTATCATGCCATTGTAAAGCTTCCTTTTTTTATCTGCTTTTCTGCCGAAAAATCTTTCAAAGCCTTCATGGGTAGTCAATATGTAAAAAGACCAAGTATCCAGTTTTGAGAATACTTTTCCCATATCCCTGTATAATTGTTCTACGGTTTTTAAATCCTCCAATCGTTCACCATATGGAGGATTTGTTACGATGAAACCATATTTTTCTTTACTGGAAAAATCCCTTACATCTCTTTGCTGAAAATGGATATATTTCGAAACACCTGCTTTTTCAGCATTGCTTCTTGCTATTTTTATGACTTTTTCGTCAATATCATAGCCTTGAAGGCGAATATCGTTGTCATATTTTATACTTTCTTGAGCTTCCTGTCTTGCTTTGTTCCACAGTTTTTCTGGAACTCTTAACCACTTTTCGGAAACAAAATTTCTATTAAGTCCAGGGGCTATATTTAATCCTTTCAGGGCTGCTTCTATCAATATAGTGCCAGAACCGCAGAAGGGATCTACCAATAATCTTCCTTCTTTCCAAGGAGTCAAAGATACCAATGCAGCGGCCAGTGTCTCCTTTATCGGTGCTGCACTGCCTATTTCCCTATAACCTCTTTTATGTAATGCTGTTCCTGATGTATCAAGATATAATGTTACTTTATCCTTAAAAATCAATATATGTATGGGATAAGTTGGTCCGCTTTCGCTAAACCAATTGACTTTATATTTACTCTTTAATTTTTCTACAACAGCCTTTTTCACTATGGATTGGATATCAGAGGTACTGAATAATTTTGACCTGACTGAGGATGCTTTGGCAGCAGGGAAGGAACCTACTTTAGGTATCCAATCATCCCATGGCAAGCTTTTTGTATTTTCAAAAAGCTCCTCAAAAGAAGTGGCATAGAATTCACCTATTTTTAAAAGAACCCTGTCAGCAGTTCGCAGCCAAAGATTTGCTTTTGCTATTCCGTATTCATCCGACAAAAAGTACACCCTGCCGTCCTCAACTTTGCTGACCTCAAATCCTAAAGATTTAACCTCTCTTGATACTACTGCTTCCAGAGCAAAACCACAGGGTGCGCATAATTCTATTTGTGTCATTTCAACTCTCCTTGCTATCTTAAGTTTCTCTTTTTCTTTGCAGGTTTATTGCTGTATTCGGTGTAGATGAATGCAGCAATAATCGGTATTATGACATAAATCCAAAGATGAGCACTGTTACCAATTCGCAGTATCAGCCATTCAAGAAATATGACAATTATCCATGCTACATAGTTGTTTAAGCCCCTAAACATGATATATACCTCCTTATCAGTGCTTATTAATATTATACCAAAAAAATACATAAAAAAATCACGAAAATTAATAATTCGAACTTTTGAAACCAATTCTGTATTTTTACGTCATATATATAGATTAGCTTGACAATAATAATTATCAAAAGACAAATGGATGGAGTGAGAATAATATGAAGTATAAAAGAATAATTTGCTTTACTTTTATATTGATGTTGACAGTATTTTTGCTGACATCATGTACTCAAGAGACAGAAAAACCAGGTACTGAAGAACCACAGGAACAAGAAGAGAAAAATGACATTGGAGCTTATTACCCATTGGCAGTTGGCAATCAATGGGAGTATGAAGGAATTGGGAATGAATACGCATTATATACTCAAAAAGTAGTATATTCTAAAGATAACAAATACCAGGTCATGATAAACAATGGGGGAACCATAACAGCAAACATATATGTATTGAGTGATGATAGTCTGGTTCGCACATATACGGAAGCGGAAGTTTATGATGAAAAGAATGTATTGGACGAAAAAGAAAATATTGAGGATATTATCATTAAAGGACCTATAGAAGTGGGAACAAAGTGGGAGAGTCAAGGCAATCAACATGAAATAACAGATGTTGATGCCACGGTCACTGTTCCTGCAGGTACCTTTGAAAATTGTATAGTTATAAAGGAAACATACAAGGAAAGCGGTGCCTTTAGCAACTATTATTACTGCAAAGGTGTTGGACTTGTTAAATCTGAATATATCGATGACGATTTTGAAGTATTGTCTTTACTTAAGAGCTATAGTCTATCCAACAAATAATGCTAATCCTATATACAACCTTCCATATATAACTCTATAACCCATGTGGCTGAGAGATTTCAAAATTTGTATTTTGAGTCTCTCAGCCATGTTTTTTCAGAGGTTGATAAATTGACACTAAATATTAAATAACATATAATATAATTATTGTTTTGTAGATTAAATTTATGCAAAATTTATACAAATATAATAAAATAGCATAAATAGTTTACAACTCAATTGAAGGAGTGGCTTCTTTGTTTATAATATAATTCCATAGAAGCCTTTTTTTATACAAAAGCAAATAACTTATGATTATAAAAATTTATAATTTTGAGGGAGGTGTATTTGTTGATGGCCAACAAATGCTGTTGTAATGGACGAAGCCGTTATTTTGACAAATTTGATGAAATTTTAAGCAAGTATGAAGGAAAAGAAGCGGATTTAATCCCTATACTGCAAAATATCCAGGATGCTTACGGATATCTGCCGCAGGATATTCTTGATGAGCTTTGCAATAGGACAGGCTTGCATCCTTCTCAGGTTATGGGTGTAGCTACATTTTATTCTCAGTTCAGATTAAAACCAACAGGTGAAAATCTTATAAAGTTATGCTTTGGAACTGCCTGCCATGTAAATGGAGCTGAAAAGGTAGCGGAAGCTTTGGCTGATGAATTGAAAATTGAAATCGGAGGTACCACTGAGGATGGCAGATTTACCCTGGAGACAGTTGCATGTTTGGGGTGCTGCAGCCTTGCTCCCGTCATGATGATAGGAGATGAAACATACGGTAGACTTACTCCTGACAAGGCAAGGAAAATCATAAGAGGATTCTATAAGAATTGGGGTGAATAATTTGAGGAACGACTATTATAAGATTGTTGTAGGCCTTGGAAGCTGCGGTATAGCTGCAGGTGCCAATAAAGTTTATGATACCTTCAAAGGAATAATTGAAAAATCGGACGTGCCGGTAACTCTTGATGAGACAGGCTGTATGGGCATGTGCTATAAAGAAGTACTGGTAGAAGTTATAAATCCTGACGGAAAAAGCGTAATTTACGGGGAAGTCACTCCGGAAAAAGCAAACAAGATATTTGAATCACATATTGTTGAGGGAAGACCTGTTGTTGAATGGATTGTCAAAGCAGATGATATGGAAACTTCAGAAGATTCATTTTTTAGCAAGCAAATGAGAATAGTACTTAGAAGGTGCGGTGTTATCAACCCTGAGTCTATAGATGAAGCAATTGCCATGGATGCCTACAAAGCAATTGAAAAAGCAGTAAAGACCATGACTCCGGAACAGGTAATAGAGGAAGTACTTAATTCAGGCCTAAGGGGAAGAGGCGGTGCCGGATTCCCAACAGGTATGAAATGGAAATTTGCCAGATCTTCTGAAGGTTCTACAAAGTATATAGTTTGTAATGCTGATGAAGGAGATCCGGGAGCATTTATGGACAGAAGCGTACTTGAAGGAGACCCTCATTCGGTAATAGAAGGAATGATGATTGCAGGCTATGCCATCGGAGCAGAAGAGGGTTATATATATGTTAGAGCCGAATATCCTTTGGCAATAAAGAGGCTAAAGATAGCCATAAAAGATGCCGAAGAAAGAGGATTTCTAGGCAAGAATATTTTTGGTACCGATTTCAGCTTTAAGATAAAGATAAAAGAAGGAGCAGGAGCTTTTGTATGCGGTGAAGAGACGGCTCTTTTGGCTTCCATAGAAGGCAAAAGAGGTATGCCAAGAATAAGGCCTCCGTTTCCTGCAGTAAAAGGACTTTGGGAAAAACCTACAAATATAAACAATGTTGAGACCTATGCCAATGTACCTTATATAATCCTGCATGGTGCAGCAGAATATGCAAAATATGGCACGGAAAAGAGCAGAGGTACGAAAGTATTTGCTCTGGCAGGAAAGATTGCAAAAGGTGGTTTGGTGGAAGTACCTATGGGTATACCGCTTAGGGAAATTATTTACGATATAGGCGGAGGAACATCTTCAGGGAAGAAATTCAAGGCCGTTCAGATGGGCGGTCCATCCGGAGGATGCATACCTGCTGAACTTATAGATACAATCATTGATTATGATTCTGTAAACCAAACCGGTGCAATCATGGGTTCCGGCGGTATGATAGTCATGGACGAAGACAACTGCATGATTGATATAGCAAGATTCTTCCTTACATTTACTCAGAAAGAATCCTGCGGAAAATGCACTTTCTGCAGAATAGGTACAAAGAGAATGCTTGAAATACTGGAAAGAATCACAAAAGGAGAAGGTAAAGAAGGAGATATAGAGCTTCTTGAAGAGCTAAGCATGAACATAAAGAAGAATTCTCTCTGTGGTTTAGGACAGACTGCACCCAACCCGGTATTGACTACTATTAAATACTTTAGACATGAATATGAAGCTCATATAAGGGACAAGAAGTGTCCTGCAAAACAATGCAAAGCTTTGATAGAATATAAGATTTTAGAAGATAAATGTACAGGTTGTACTGCTTGCAGCAGGGTTTGCCCGGTTAAGGCTATATCCGGTGAAGTAAAGAAAGTTCATAAAATAGACAGCAGCATATGCACAAGATGCGGAGCCTGCAAGGCAACCTGCAGATTTGGTGCAATAATTGTTGAATAATTAGTAAAGGGATGAGGTAGATAGCTATGGGGAAAATTAACTTAACCATAAATGGAATATCTGTTACTGCCAATCCTGGTCAGACTATATTAGATGTGGCAAGAGAAAATAATATATTGATACCGACACTTTGCCACGACGACAGATTGAAGCCCTTTGGCTCCTGCCTGCTTTGCAGGGTTGAGGTGGAAGGAGCAAGAGGCAATATGCTGGCTTGTGCAACTCAAGTAACAGAAGGAATGGTAGTAAGAACGGAGACGGAACAAGTCAATGAAGCCAGGAAATTATGTCTTGAGCTTTTGCTTTCCAATCACTACGGAGATTGTGTAGCACCCTGCAGTCTGACCTGTCCTGCAGGCATAGATGTACAAGGTTATATAGCACATATTGCCAACGGACAATATCAAGAGGCTGTAAGGCTTATTAAAGAAAGAAATCCACTTCCTGTTGTTTGCGGAAGGGTATGTACCAGACCCTGTGAAGACCAATGCAGAAGAAACTTGGTAGATGAAAGGGTTGGAATAGACTATCTTAAGAGATTTGCCGCTGATTATGATTTAAACAGCGGGAATCACTACGTACCTGAAAAGAAACCTCCAACAGGTAAAAAGGCTGCTATAATCGGTGCAGGTCCTGCCGGTCTTTCCTGTGCATTCTATCTTGCCAAGGAAGGACATCAGGTTACTATATTTGAAAGATGGCCTAAAGGCGGCGGAATGCTGAGATACGGTATTCCTGAATATAGAATGCCAAAGGCTATTTTGGATAAGGAAATCGATACTATTAGGGAACTGGGCGTTGAGATACAGTACGGAAAAACCTTTGGTGTGGACGTAACCTATGAAAGCCTTAAGAAGGAAGGCTATGAAGCCATATTCATTGCAGTAGGTTCACAAGTAGGTCAACCTATAGGCTGTGAAGGAGAAGCTTGCCCAATGGGAGTCTACTCCGGTGTAGATTTCTTAAGCAGGGTGGCATTAGGACATAAAATTGATTTGACAGGCAAGCATGTAGTGGTTATAGGTGGCGGAAATACTGCCATAGATGCTTCAAGAACCGCTTTAAGGCTTGGAGCTGAAAAGGTTACCATAGCATATAGAAGAACAAAGAAAGAAATGCCTGCTCATGTGATGGAGATAGAAGAAGCAGAATACGAAGGAGTGGAATTCGAATTCTTAATCGCTCCGAAGAGAATTGTCAGTGAAGCAGGAAAACCAATCTATATAGAATTCATAAGGATGGAACTTGGAGAACCGGACGAATCAGGAAGAAGAAGGCCTATAGAGATTCCGGGGTCTGAATTTAAGATGCCCGCAGATTTTGTAATAGGTGCTATAGGTCAAACTCAAGACCTGAGTTTTGTAAATGAAAATTTCAATCTTGCGGTAAACAGAAACAGATTAGTTGTTGACCCTGATTTAATGACTACAAACATAGAAGGAGTATTTGCCGGTGGAGATGTAGTTACCGGACCTCAGACAGCTATCCAAGCAATAGCAGCCGGAAGAAGAGCTGCCTATTCCATGGACCAATATTTGAGAGGGAAAAAGATTGAGAAGCTTCCACAGATGTATAACCATGTAAAAGCAAAGAAGCTTCAGGATATGGACAAAAAAGAATATGAACATTATGAAAAGAAAGAAAAGATTAAAATGCCAATGCTCAGCAAGGAAGAAAGGAAGCACAATTTCAAAGAAGTTGAGCTGGGCTTTACTGAAGAACAAGCGAGGGAAGAAGCGAAAAGATGTTTATCTTGCGGTTGCTTGGATGTTAACGAGTGTAAGCTGAGGGAATTCGCAACATTATATGGAGCTCAACAAGATAGATTGGCAGGCGCAATTACTAAGCATCCTATAGATGAAAGCCATCCATTCATCAGCAGAGACAGAAATAAATGTATCATGTGCGGAAGATGTGTAAGGATATGTCTGGAAGTTCAGGGAGCGGGAGCGTTGGGCTTTATCTCAAGAGGATATAACACAACTGTTGAACCATCTTTCGGCAAACCATTTGGAGAAGATACAAGATGTGAATCCTGTGGCCAGTGTGTATCTACATGTCCTGTAGGAGCTTTGACAGAGAAAGTTCAGCTACCAAAACCGGGACCTTTTGCAGAGAAGATTACGGAAACCATATGTAACCACTGCGGTACTGGTTGTACAGTGAAGCTTCATACAGTGGGAGACTTATTCGTAAGAGCTACTTCAGAAGCAGGATTGGGAGTAAACAATGGGAACCTGTGCGAAAAGGGCAGATTCCAGAACAGCTTCATCAATTCACCCAATAGGATCAATAGGCCTATGATAAGAAAAGATGGTCAATTGATTGAGGGCACATGGGAAGAAGCATTAAAAGTAGTAGCAGAAAATATAAAAGCAAAAGAAGCAGTTGGATTTGTTTCTCCAAAAGCTACAAATGAAGAAGTTGCTGAACTGAAAAAGCACTTCAATGAATTATACAGCTTTGAATTAAAAGATGCTGCATACGGTTTAGAGGATGTATTCGGCAAAGAATATACCAAAGCTTCCTATGAAGCTATCAATAAAGCAGATGTTATATTATGCTTGGGCTTTGATATAAAAGAAGAAAATCCCGTAGCCGCACTTATGGTTAAGGCTGCAGCAGAAAAGGGTGCTGAACTAATAATGGTAAGTGAAAAAGCATCAAAACTTGACAGATATGCAAAATATGTTGTAAGAATTGACGATGGAAAAGGCAAGGAGTTTACTGAAGCTTTGACTAAAGCAGTCAAGGGAGAAGCAGCAGATGAAGTGGCAGCTGCATTGCATGATGAGCTCAAGGGTGATGCAAACCTACTGGTGATGATAGGAGGAGCTGCAGGTTATGAAGAAGCAAAAGCTGCTGCAGAGCTTGTAAAAGCACTTGGCAAAGGTGCAGAAAGCATACTGATTATGCAGAATAAGGCAAACAGCTTAGGATTAATCAGTGCAGGAGTTAAAGCTTTCAAAACAGATGGATGCAGCTTAAAGGATAAAGCCGTTTTGGTATATGGTGAAGATCCAGTAGGAGCAAGCAAAGCTGAAGCAGAGAAACTGCTTAAAGAAGCAGGCTTCCTTGCAGTATGCGATATGTTCCTCACAGAAACAGCTAAGCTGGCTGATGTAGTTCTTCCACTTAACAGCTTTGCAGAAACAGAAGGCACATATACCAATAGTGAAGGCAGAATACAGAAACTAAACAAGGCTCTGGAACCTAAGACAGGAAAAGCAAATCTTGATGTGATAATATCTCTGTAAAATCAATTAATGCCGGTATCGTTATGATATCGGCATTTAAATATATATAATATATAGAGCCACTCATAAGCAACATTCCTTTGTTAAAATATTCTTAACATATACAGAAAGAATTAGATATAACTGAAATACTATGAATAATGTTGTTTTTTGCATATATAATTTTACTAAACTTATACTATTACCTTTCGTATTATAATATTATTTACATTAATGACATATAATGTTATTTTATTATAAAGGCAGTTTAAAGAAACTCATCTGATCTGTTAAGCTGTTGAAAAAAGTAAATGAAATGTTTCTATATGAATTGTGTATAGGGGAGTTGGATCATTTTGTCAGGCAGATTGATGAGTCCTTATGAAATAATGTTTGGGATTTTCATATGTCAACCTGTAATAGTACTAATACATGAGTTGGGTCACGCATTCTTTTGTTTTATATTTGGAGGAAAGACTACTAAAATAGTCATAGATAGTGGCAAAAAACTGTTCAACATAGGGATTTTTGAGATTCGACGCTGGTATTATTGGTATGGAAGAAGTATGTTAGATATCCCTGATGATATTAGTAAGCTAAAAAACGTAATTATATTGTTAGGCGGAGTAATATTCCAATTCATCACTGGTATTATATTACTTCAATTAATTAAGTTAGGTATAATAGAAAATAGCAATTGGATGAACGTTTTTTTAAACTTTTCATTTTATATAGCTATGTTTGCAATAGTACCTGTCACATATCCTAATGGTTCCAACAGCGACGGAAAGTATGTTTACCAAATTATAAAATGTGGAAAATCACAATCTTTTGGTAATGAAGTAAGAAGTGAAATATTAGAAAGCGATAAAAAGTAGTAAACTGAATGAAGATATACTGATACGACATACTGGAAAAGCAAATATTGAAGTTATAAAGTCTCTATAGAAACAATTAATGCCGGCATCATCACGATGTCGGCATTAATTATACGGCACAAAAATATTAAAATGGATAAATAACAGTATTGTATCAGATAGCATTATTAAATGAATAATGCTTTTTTTATTAAAATAGCTTATCTTTGTCTATTTCTAACAAACCATGTTATATTTATGATACACAAAAACTAATTGAAAAGGAAAATCATGTAAAGTAAACTAATAATATAAGCATGAAATTTAATTACAATTGAAATAGGTAATTTGCTTTGTCAGGGAATTAGGTCGTCACTAAGTTAAATTTTAAAAAGTGCTTTCAAATTGCAAATATACGTATTATAAAAGGCGGGATTCATCTAATGAAGCTGATAAAGGATATTTCTATAGGTAAACTATTATTTCTTTTTATATTTGCATTAATTGTAGGATTTTCATCCATGTTACCTATGGTTTTCTTATATAATGCTGTAGATTCTGGGCAAAGGATTAATGCTTTGTTTTACTGTTGAGGTATAGAATTGCTTGTAGTATTATAGTATAAAATATTATTCTGATTGAATAAAAAATAGCAGTATTAGCTGCTAAAAATAAATTTTATTTTTTATTATTTCATTTTTCATATCATTAGCTTCTTTTAGATATTTATATGCTTTTTCATATTCTCCCATCTGATAATATATGTCAGAAGCAGATTCTAATGCAAAAGCCAGTAACTTTGAGCTACCAAACTTTTTCATTTTTTCTATGGCTGTCAATATAGGTTCTATTGATTTATCAAGCTTACCTAATTTAGAGTAAATAAGACCTTCATATACTTTAGCACTCCACATTAATAAATAGTCAAATCTATGAGAGACATATCCTGGATAGAATACATGTTTAATATTTTCTAAAGCCTCATTATATTTGCCTAAGTAATATAATGCCTTTGCTTTTTCTCTATAATAGAAGTATTCATGATGAGGGGCATTTACCTTTTTCATCTGTTCAAGACATTCCAATGCCTTGTTATAATTTCCTACTTCATTTTCATATATTACTTTTACAGAATATATATACTTCATAATTGCTTTGTTATCCGTAAAAACTGCAAACTGTTCTGCTTTTTCAATATTTATTTTGTAGTTCTCGTAATCGCCTTTAATAAAGTTTATTATAGCTGTAACTCTATATATCTCATCAGCTTTATAATAAACACCGGTAGTGTTTGAAATTTCCAACGCATCATTAAGATACTTTAAAGCGCTGTTAAAGTCTCCGATTGCAGAATAAATAGTAGAAATATCATTTAGCATTTCAATTTCAAAATGCACATCTCTGTTAGGAGATTTATCATATATTTCTTTTGCCTTTAAGTATATGTCTAAGCATTTTTCATATTCGAAATTTCTCCAATGTTCAGCTATTGTTTCCACGTAAGATTTTGCTGCTTCTATATAGAAATTGTTATCCAGATATATTTCATATGCTCTGTAGAATAGTTTCATAGCTTCATTAAGCCTGTCTAATTCCAACAAGCACTTACTTTTTTTATATAATATATCTCCCATAAGTTTATTACTGCTGTCTATGGAGCTAAAATGTTCCAATTTCTCTATGTTATTCAATGCCTCTTTAATTTCGTTATTTTTCATCAGCCCGTCTATTTTTTTTAGCTCATCTATAATATGATCGTAACTGTTTTTATTATGGTCATTATCTCTAACCGGAAGTTCAGAATTTTCGTCCAGAAAGTAAGAAACAGGTTTGTTCAATTTTTTTGCGATATATTGAAGATTTTTCATTGAGGGCATAGCAAGGCCGTTTTCAATTTGGCTCAACATGCTTTTAGTCATTTCGGGTTCAGCCAATTGAGCTTGAGTCATCTTTAATTCTTTTCTAAGTTTTTTTATTTTGCTTCCTAAGCTGGAATCCATATTATCACTCGCTTTAATTATTGTAGTTAAATTATATTATATTATTTGTAAGATTGCAATAAAAAAGCAGGTACTAAGCTATATCATAAAGAGTAAGTTAAAAACAATTAAACATTTTGTTGATTTAATTCTTTTGTCATAATATAATAGAACGTAGTTTAACAATGTTAAATTTTTATTCAAATATTATTAACAAAGATTTAACT
>DUSG01000163.1 GCA_012842725.1 Clostridiales bacterium | reverse complement strand
ACGGTAAATCCATGATTTACCGTATTTTTGACTTATTATATTATTCTTTTTCCCTTTCCTTATTTGCTGCTTCAATAACCTTTTGAGCTATTTGAGCAGGTACCTCTTCATATCTTGCAAACTTCATGCTGAAGCTACCTCTTGCTTGAGTCATGGACCTTAAATCTGTAGCATATTTAAACATTTCTGCCAGAGGAACCTCTGCAGTAATCTTTTGCAGTTTTCCGCAAGGTTCCATACCCAAGACTCTTCCTCTCTTTTTATTTAAGTCACCGATAATATCTCCCATATATTGATCAGGCACTAATACCTCAACAGTGTATATTGGTTCCAAAAGAACAGGATTTGCTTCAGCCATACCTTTCTTATAGGCCAGAGCGGCTGCTATCTTGAAAGGCAATTCAGCTGAATCTACAGGGTGATATGAACCATCATATAATGTACATCTTACGTTTACTACCGGATATCCTGCTAAAACTCCTTCCTGCATAGCTTCTCTCAAACCTTTTTCAACAGCAGGTATATACTGTCTTGGTACCACACCGCCTACTATTTTATCTACAAATTCAAATTCTGCACTGCCATCCAGAATGGGTTCAAATTCAATCCATACATGTCCGTACTGTCCATGTCCGCCGGATTGTTTCTTATGTTTTCCTTCAGCCTTAGCAGATTTCTTAATAGTTTCTCTATATGGAACCTTTGGTTCACTCAATGTTACTTCTACACCAAATTTGCTTTGTAGTTTCTTTGTCACGATTTCAAGATGCTGTTCTCCCAATCCGGATATTAGTGTCTGTCTTGTTTCTTGATTTTTCTCTACTTTTAATGTAGGATCTTCTTCCATGAGCCTCTGGAGACCGCTACCTATCTTGTCTTCATCACCTTTATTTTTCAATTCTACAGCCATGGAAATATTGGGTTCAGGGAATTGGATAGGTTCGAACATTACCGGATTCTGAGGATCGCATAATGTGTCTCCTGTTGTTGTAAACTGTAGTTTTGCAACTGCACCAATATCACCGGCTACTAGCTTTGTCATAGGAATCTGCTTTTTACCTCTAAGAAGGAATAATCCGCTTAATCTTTCCTTTTTCTCTTTGCTTGCGTTGTAAACTTCGCTATCTGCAGTAACAGAACCTGACATAACCTTAAACATTGAAATCTTACCTACAAATGGGTCTGCCACTGTTTTGAATACCCTGATGCTTAAAGGAAGATTTGTATCATATTTTCTCTTTTCTTCCTTATCAGTTTTTAAATCTTTTACTGTATATCCATCAGTTTCTGCAGGTGATGGGAAGAAGTTCTGTATCGCATTCATCAAAGTTACAACACCAGAATTCTTTAAGGAAGAACCACATAGTACTAAAACCGTATCTCCTGAAATAACACCTAATCTTAAGCCTTTAATTATCTCATCTTTAGTCAATTCTTCACCGCTGAAATATTTATCCATAAGAGATTCATCAGTTTGAGCGGCAGCTTCAATTATCATATTTCTGAATTCTTCTATCTGATCTTCATAACCAGAAGGAATATCCTTTTCAACTATCTTATTACCTTCATTCATTCTGGCTTTCATATCTATCAGATCTATTATACCTTTATAATTTGATTCTGCTCCGATAGGTATGGTTATAGGAATCAATTTATTTCCAAAAACTTCTCTCAATTGCTCAAATACTTTGGAGAAGTTTGCATTTTCTCTATCCATTTTATTTATGAAAAACATTGATGGTAAGCCTTTCTCGTAAACCATGTCCCAGGCTTTTTCAGTTCCAACTTCCACTCCGGAAACACTGTCTACAGCTATAACGGCTGCATCACAAACATTAAGGCTTGATACCACTTCACCCACAAAATCAAAATAACCTGGAGTGTCAACAACATTGATTCTGATGTCATTCCAGTCACATGGGCCTATAGCTGCACTAATGGAAATCTTTCTTTTAATTTCTTCAGGATCATAATCCAAAGTAGTTGTACCGTCATCGACTTTACCAAATCTGTCCAAAACTCCTGTGTTAAACAGCATAGCCTCTCCGATACTTGTCTTTCCAGAGCCTGAATGTCCTAACAGACAAACGTTTCTTAGGTTTTCGGTTTTATAATCTTTCATAAATATATTCCCCCTTAAAAGGTTTTTTTATCTAAAATTACATCTTCGCCCATATTTTACCCTATAATTCTAATATTAATTAGAAAATTATAAAAAAATAGACCCGTATTTTAATTTTATCTATATACGAAGTAATTGTAAAGTGCAAAATAAAAAACCGTATCATTGACGATACCAAATTATAAGGTTAGAATAAAACTGATTGAAAAAATAACTATGAGGTGATTTTATGATAAACAGCATGGCGGCAAATCATGCGGTATGGCCTAAAGAAGATGATGCAATTTTTGGCCTTGCGGCAAAGGCTCAAGAAGCCATCAAAAAATATGGAAAGGAAAATGTAATTGATTCTACCCTTGGCGCTTTGGTGGATGATAATGGTGATTTAGTTTGTTTCAAAACTGTATATGATGAATTAAAATCCTTGCCCAACGCAAAAATTGCAGCTTATGCCCTTGTAGCAGGACAGCCGGAATTTTTGGAAGCTGTACAAGAAGCTTGCTTCAGAGAATACAGACCTGATGCTTATATTAAAGCTGTGGCAACCCCAGGAGGTACAGGTTCAGCAAGACATGCTATATATAACTACACTAATCCAGGAGATACAGTATTGGTATCTGATTGGTACTGGAAACCGTATGCTACCATTTCAGAAGAATATGGAAGAAAAGTTACCTTTTACAAACTCTTCAATGATAAAAATGAATTTAATATAGAGTCATTTAAAGAAAACTTTGAAACATTGCTAAACAAGCAAAAAAGACTGGTTGCTATAATAAACAGCCCTGCACATAATCCTACCGGTTATAGCCTATCCGATGAAGAATGGGATCAGGTAATCGATATCATGAAAGAAAACGCAAAAAATCAGGAAAATAGAATTATATTATTTGTCGATGTAGCATATATAGATTTTGCTGACAATGAAAGAAGAAAATTCTTCAAAAAGTTTTCCAATCTTCCTGAAAACATATTAGTGATTGTAGGCTACAGCTTGTCAAAAGGCTATACCATGTATGGCATGAGGCAAGGTGCAGCTATAGGCATATCATCTAACAAAGAAATTGCCGAAGAGTTTTATTATTCCTGTGCTCATTCAAACAGAGCTAACTGGTCTAACTGCAACAGAGGCGCCATGGAAGTAATGGCAAGGATTACAAAAGACCCAGATAAGTTTAAGGCTTATGAAGAAGAAAAAGCTAAATATAGAACAATGCTCAAAAGAAGAGCAGAAGCCTTTGTAAAAGCCTCTGAAGAAGTTGGATTAGAGATTCTTCCATACAGGGATGGCTTTTTCATAAGCATACCTTGCAGCAATGCAAAGGAAGTCAGCGATAAGCTTATGGAAGAAAATCTGTTCTTGATACCGTTAAAACTGGGATTAAGATTTGCTGTATGTGCAGTGCCAGAAGATAAATGTAAAATAGCTCCGGCAATGATAAAAAAGGCAATGGACAGCATTAAATAATTGATTTGTCATTTTTTCTAGAATAAAGAAAAATATTGTGCTAATATTATAATAAACATGTAAAAACTGTAAAGTGAGGAATGAAGATGGACAATAAAAATAGTTGGTCGGCTATGTTACGAAAAAGCTTCTTTTCGCCGTCGCTTGTGATAGCACTATATTGCGAAAACATGCTTAAATATCTAAGTCATAAGCATATTGATAATATATTGTCCATCGATTCAAAAAAGACGGGCTCTGCCCATGCATATGTGAGTTTGTACTAAGTAACAAAAAGGTTGTATTTGAATCTTTTGGTTCAGTACAACCTGTTTTAATATTTTTCAATAAAGGAGGGATTATAGTGGAATACAATATTCTGGTTGGAGGAGCAGCCGGCCAAGGTATTGAAACAGTAAGCGACATATTTGAGAAAACCCTGAATGGTATGGGATATTATGTTTACTCCAGCAAAGATTATATGTCAAGAGTTAAAGGGGGCCATAACTTCACCCAGATACGCTTTGGAGATTCTCCAATATATTCGCATTGGCCATTTCTGGACCTTATAATTGCATTGGACGAAAAAACATTAAATCTCCATAGGAATAGATTAAAAGACGATGGGTATATACTATGCGACATTTCTATAGGAGATGAAGATGAAAGGATAATAAAAATACCACTGATGAATATTGCAAAATCTTTAGGCAACCCAAGAATGGCGAACACAGTAGCCTTGGGGGCAACACTTAAATTGTTCGGTATAAACTATGAACCGGCTACTGATTATCTCAACGAAAGATTTGCAGAAAAACTCAGAGAAGGAAACATAAAAGCACTGAAAGAAGGATATGAGGCTGTTTCTGAAATTTATACAATGCCAAAGACATCAGGAGAAAAGAATATACTTATAAACGGCAATGAAGCTTGTGGCTTAGGAGCATTGGCTGCAGGCTGTGCATACTATTCCGCTTATCCCATGACTCCATCCACAAGCTTGATGAGATTTATGGCTCGTTATGCAGAGAAGACCGGCATATTTGTTGAACAAGCTGAAGATGAAATCGCCGCTATTAATTCAGCCATCGGAGCTTCCTATGCAGGTATAAGAGCCATGACAGGCACATCCGGCGGAGGTTTTTCACTCATGGTTGAGGCTCTTGGCTTAGCAGGTGTTACTGAAACACCTCTGGTAATTGCAAATGTGCAAAGACCGGGTCCTGCAACAGGGCTTTCAACAAGGACGGAGCAAAGTGACCTTTTATTCGTCATATCCGCTGCCCAAGGTGAGTTTCCGAGGATGGTTATAGCTCTTAGAAACACTGAAGATGCATTTTACCAAACTGCCAGGGCTTTCAATCTTGCAGACGAGTATCAGATTCCCGTTATACTTCTCAGCGATGAATACCTTTCAGACTGCAGAGTTACGACAAAACCTTACGATTTTGATAAAATCATCATTGAAAGATACTGGGCAGAAAAACCAAGTTATGAAGGTATGTTCAAAAGATATAAATTGACAAGTGATGGCATATCACCTAGAATCTTCCCTTCCCAATATGAAAATGTATATGTTCTGGCAGATAGCCATGAACATGATGAATATGGCCACATTTCAGAAGATATAGAAATCAGGAATAACATGGTACGAAAAAGAATGAAAAAGATGGAACTGCTTAAGGAGGAACTTATAGAGCCAGATTATTTCGGTGCAGAAAAACCTGAATTGCTGCTTATAGGATGGGGTTCAACCTACGGTCCGCTATATGAAGCCATTAAAATGCTCAGAGAAGATGGTATTGAAGCGGGAGCCCTTGTATTCGGAGATATCTGGCCTTTACCTCAGAAAAAATTGCTGCACTATTGTGATATCGCAAAAAAAATAATCAATGTAGAACAAAACTACACCGGCCAATTGGCATCTTTGATAACTCAACAAACAGGAATCAAATGTCATGGAAGCATACTGAAATATGACGGAAGACAGATGGATTCTTATTTCATTTACAAAGCAGTGAAAGAAGGTGATTATAGATGAGAAACAATCCCTTCCACTTTGATTGTGAAATATCATGGTGCCCTGGCTGCGGTAATTTCGGCATAATAGAAGCATTAAAGGAAACTTTGGATGAACTGGGGCTAAAGCCACACAATACAGCAGCCATTTCCGGCATAGGTCAGGCGGCAAAACTGCCTCATTATATTAAATCAAACGGCTTTAACGGGCTTCACGGCAGGGCATTGCCGGTTGCCATGGGAGTTAAAATAGCCAATAAAGATCTTGTAGTATTTGTTAACTCAGGTGATGGCGACTCCTATGGAGAAGGTGGCAACCATCTTATACACAACATAAGAAGGAATATTGATGTAACCCATTTCGTGCACAATAATCAGATATATGGCCTAACTAAGGGTCAAGGTTCCCCTACCACGGAACTAAATCAAGTAACTACAATGCAATTTGACGGTGTTAAATCCGCTCCGTTTAATCCCATAGCCTTTGCAATAAGCCAGGACTGTTCTTTCGTTGCCAGAACCTTTTCCGGAGACAAAGAACATATGAAAGCCATGATGAAGGCAGCTATACAAAATAAAGGCTATTCATTATTGGATATACTGCAGCCCTGTGTAACCTTCAACAAGGTCAACACATTCAAATGGTATAAAGACAGGATATATTACCTGGACGATAGTTATGACCCCTATAATAAAGAAGAAGCCTTCAAGAAGGCACTGGAATGGGGAGATGCTATACCGATAGGTATCATATACAGATCAAACAAACCTAGTTTTATAGACCGTTTTAACCATCTGAAAGATGCCGAACCCCTGGTAAAAAGGAAATGGTCTCCCATGAACGCTAAAGCCATCATGGAAGAATTTTATTGATAACATAAAAGAAGAGCGGAAAATGATATGATACTTCCAAAGTAGACAGTCTAATTAATTAAAATTAGATTATCTACTTGGAGGTATTTTTTTTATGGCAAGGAGAAAACCAAAGTATAGTAAAGAAGTAAAAATTAAAGCTTGTATT